>JAEYNI010000294.1 GCA_023412635.1 Bacillota bacterium | reverse complement strand
GACGTTGGGATGATAACAAGGGTGAGAGTAAATCCATGAGAAGTAAGGAAGATGCTCATGACTACAGATACTTCCCCGAGCCGGATATTGTTCCCGTAACCTTTACCAAGGAACAAATCGAAGCTATTAGAAATTCTCTTCCGGAGCTTCCCGACAAGAGATTTGCAAAATATACTGCCGGATATGGTTTAAGCGAAGCTGATGCAAATCTGTTGTTAACCTCTGTAAGCCTCTCGGATTTTTTTGAAAATGCTGCAAAGGAGTGCGGAAACGTTAAAGCTGCTTCAAACTTCATAATAGTTGAAGTGTTAAGAAGATTAAATGATTCAGGCCTTTCAGCCGAAGATATTCCGTTTGCAGGAGCAGTTCTGGGCCGCCTGCTCAAGATGATGGAAGCAGAAGAAATAACCGCTGCCAATGCAAAAAAAGTTCTTGCAGAAATGTTTGAAAGCGGAAAAGAGCCTGAAACCATAATTGCTGAAAAGGGTTACATGGTAATCAATGATACCGGTGAAGTAGAAAATACAGTAAAAGAAATACTCTCCAACAATGAGAAAGCTGTTGCAGAATATCTGGAAGGAAAGGAAAAAACCTTTGGCTTCCTCATGGGTCAGTGTTCCAGAGCCTTAGCAGGCAGAGGAAACCCAAAGGTTGTACAGGATATATTAAGAAGTGAGTTAAACAAATTAAAAGGGGGAATGTAATCAATGAGGTCAATATCGCAAAACGACTCTACGCTGTTTAGCACTGAAAATATACAGAATAACTCTGAATTGACTCTTAACGGATCTGTTTACAGAATCCGTAACATGGGTACATTCGCCTTTATCATACTTCGCACCGGAAGACATCTGGTTCAGTGTGTCTATGATCCTGAAATCTGTAAGTTTGATTTGAATCATATTCAGGAGAATGACAGTGTTGAGGTAACAGGAACAGTTAAGTCAGATAAAAGAGCTTCGAATGGTTTTGAGCTTTGCCTGAAGGAAATAACCGTGCTTTCTTCCCCATCTGCTCAAATGCCTATCAGTATAAATAAAAAGGGGCTAAATATTTCCCTTGAAGTCAACCTTGAAAACCGTCCCTTTGTTCTGAGAAATCATAAGCAAAGAGCAGTATTCAAGCTTCAGGAAGGTATTATATCCGGCTTTAGAAATTTCATGATCTCCAAGGGCTTTACTGAAATTCACTCTCCAAAGATAGTAAAAGCCGGAGCCGAAGGCGGAGCTAACATATTCAAACTGGATTATTTCGGAGAGAAGGCTTTTCTGAATCAGAGCCCACAGTTTTACAAGCAGACAATGGTAGGAGTTTTTGACAGAGTATTTGAAATAGCTCCTGTTTACAGAGCTGAAAAGCATAATACTTCAAGACATCTGAATGAATATATTGGTCTGGATTTTGAAATGGGATATATTAAGGATATGTACGATGTAATGGCTATGGAAACAGGTATGCTTAAAGCCGTAATGGAAGAACTTAAAACCAACTACGCTCCCGAGCTTGAACTCCTGAATGTCTCAGTGCCTGAGATCGATACAATACCTGCCCTAACCTTTATTGAAGGTAAGGAAATACTTAAGAGTATGGGACATAAAATAAAGAATTATTATGATTTTGAACCTGACGAAGAAGTTGCAATAAGTGAATTCGTAAAAAAAGAGTATAATAGTGAGTTTGTTTTCATAACCCACTTCCCTTCCTCAAAACGTCCGTTCTATGCAATGGATGACAAGGAAAATCCTGATTATGCCTGCAGTTTTGACCTTTTCTTCAGAGGTCTTGAGGTTACGACGGGCGGTCAAAGAATTCACGATTATGAACAGCAGGTTCAAAAAATGAAGGATAAGGGCTTGGAGCCGGAGGAATTCCAATCATATCTGATGATCCACAAATATGGGATTCCTCCGCATGGTGGTCTTGGTATAGGCCTTGAAAGACTGCTGATGATGCTTCTGAACCAGAAAAACGTACGTGAAGCTTCCTTATTCCCTAGGGATATGACAAGACTTGACCCATAAATTACATTTACTGAATTAAAAGTTTTAAAACAGAATTTAACTGTGGAACAAAGGCGTTTCACTCCTCTTTTTCAGAGGGAGTGGAATGCCTTTTTAATATTTCAAAAAAGAAAAAAAATAAATTAGATTATTAGGAGGGTTAAAATTATGGAACGTGTAACTGAAATCTATGGAAGCAGTGTATTTAATGACTCAACCATGCGTGAGCGTCTTCCAAAGGCAATTTATAAGTCTTTGAAAAGAACAATTGAACTGGGTCTGACTCTTGATGAGTCTGTGGCAGAAGTAGTTGCAAGTGTAATGAAGGATTGGGCAATTGAAAAGGGGGCAACCCACTTTACTCACTGGTTCCACCCAATGACCGGCATCACTGCTGAAAAGCATGACTCCTTCATCAATCCTACAATTGAAGGAAAAGTAATTATGGAATTTTCCGGCAAAGAACTTACCAAAGGTGAACCTGATGCTTCCTCTTTCCCATCGGGTGGACTCAGAGCTACTTATGAAGCAAGAGGCTATACTGCCTGGGATTGTACTTCACCGGCCTTCGTAAAGGATGGCTCACTCTACATTCCGACTGCTTTCTGTTCCTATACCGGAGAAGTTCTGGATAAAAAGACTCCTCTTCTCCGCTCAATGGAAGCGTTGAACAAGCAGTCCTTGAGAATACTTAAAATTCTTGGAAACACTACCGCTACAAGAGTAACTACTACCGTTGGACCTGAACAGGAATACTTCCTGGTTGACAGAGAGCTGTATAAGAAGCGTAAAGACCTGATATTCTCAGGAAGAACTCTTTTTGGTGTTAAGCCTCCAAAGGGTCAGGAGCTTGAGGACCATTATTTCGGTAATATCAAGGAAAGAGTATCGGCCTACATGAAGGATCTTGACACTGAACTCTGGAAACTTGGTATCTCAGCCAAGACAAAGCACAACGAAGTTGCTCCTGCACAGCACGAGCTGGCTCCAATTTTCAACACCTCAAACGTTGCAACTGATCACAACCAATTAACAATGGAGCTTATGCAGAAGATTGCAGTAAGACATGGTCTTGCCTGCCTGCTCCACGAAAAGCCCTTTGCAGGTGTTAATGGCTCAGGTAAACACAACAACTGGTCAATGTCAACCAACGATGGACAGAATCTCCTTGAACCGGGTTCTACCCCACATGACAATGTTCAGTTCCTGATATTCCTTGCTGCAGTAATCAAATCAGTAGATGATTATCAAGATTTATTACGTTTAGCCGTTGCTTCTGCCGGAAACGACCATAGACTGGGAGCAAACGAAGCTCCACCAGCAATTGTATCAGTATTCCTTGGCGATCAGCTTACCGACATTCTTATGCAGTTGGAAAACGGCAAGGCTAAGGGCAAGATTTACAATAACATTCTTGAAACCGGAGTCGCGAGCCTCCCTAAGCTTCCAAAGGATTCCACTGACCGTAACAGAACATCACCTTTTGCCTTCACAGGTAACAAGTTTGAGTTCAGAATGCTTGGATCATCTGCTTCAATTGCAGGGGCTAACTTTGTACTAAACACAATTGTTGCTGAAACCTTACAGAAGTTTGCCGACAAACTAGAGGCTGCAAGTGATTTAAACGTTGCTATAGCTTCCTTACTCTCTGAAACAGTTAAGGAACACAAGCGTATTATATTCAACGGAAACAACTACTCAGAGGAATGGGTTGCAGAGGCTGAAAGTAGAGGACTCCTCAACCTTAAGTCCACTGTTGAGTGTATTCCTACCTTCATAAAGGATAAAAATGTAGCAGTTTTTGTCAAGCATGGAGTATTAGGCAAGTCCGAAATTGAATCAAGATATGAAATACTTCTTGAAAACTATGTTAAGACCATCAACATTGAAGCATTAACCATGATTTCAATGGCAAAGACCGAAATATTGCCTGCTGCCTTCAAATTCAGCAAGGAGCTGTCAGATACCATTAATTCCGTTAAGGCAACTGGCATGTCAGTAGAGGTATCAGCTCAGTCTTCAGTTCTGAAAGAGCTTTCACCAGTACTTAGCTCCTTTGCTTCAAATCTGACTGCATTAAAGAAGGCAACTGAAAAGGCAAACAGTGAAACCTCAAGTGCTCTAAAGCAGGCTGAAACCTTCAGCAAGACGGTCGTTCCTGCAATGGAAGCCTTAAGAGCAGATGCTGATAAATTGGAATGCATACTTCCAAAGGATATGTATCCATTCCCAACTTATGCTGATCTTCTCTTTAATGTATAATAACTTTTGACTTAATATAACTCAGACTATTTAATGTATAACTACTAATTAATAGGGGCAATGGTACAAAGGCGTATCCGCGCTGCCGGTAATAGCCGTTTCTGTACCGTTGCCCTTTTTTCTTCTTTTAGAAAGTATCTTCAATCACCAATTAATATAAATAAAATATAAATAACTTAGAAAATTGGTGTGGCAAAAAATTATTGAACACAAATGAGCATATTTTATTAGATTAACGCTCTGGCTAATCTTTTTAACTTATGCCGGAAATGGGGATAACATGAAAAGCACTTCCTACCTAATTGCTTCAGGTGCACTTCTCGCATGCTCTACTGTTCTTGTTGCAGTTTCAGGATGGAATCTCCCGATTTTGGCGCTAAATTTAATTCTACTTATGGGATATTTCATTTTTGTTTGGTCTATAATATCAAGGAGCTTCAAACAGCAAACTGAAAGAATTAAAAAATTGAAAAAGGATTTGAGAAATTTCAACTTTGAGGTTCAAGTAACATCAAGTCAGATTTCATCTGTTTCCGAGAGTATAGCAGTCACTATAGAAGAGAATAATCAGTTCGCAATTTATGTATATGACAAAGTACGAGAAATGGCAGCTAATAATGATCTTGTTAACTCCAGCATTGCCAATACCCTTTCAGAAGTCAGAAGTATTATGAATCTTCTTGATAATGCTGATGGTATCACCGTAGACATGCTTAAAAAGAGCACCATTTCAAAGGATACCGTAAAGCTCAGTATGGAAGAAATATTGCAAATAGTAAAAACAATTGATAGCATACATGATTCTTCCAATAAAACTCTTTCCAATATGGAAAGGCTTCAGAAAACCTCCAGGGAAATTGTTCACATTCTCGAAACTGTAAGCAATATTTCGAGGCAGACTCAACTGCTTGCTTTGAATGCTACTATTGAATCTGCACGTGCCGGTGAGCATGGAAAAGGCTTTGCCGTGGTTGCTTCAGAAATACATAAGCTGGCTGATGATACAAATAAATCGGTTGGTGATATTAATTCACTTATTAAAGCTATTCAAAATGAGGTTGAAAGTGTTTATTCCGTTGTAAAGGAAAACGCCTCACGTGTTGACGAAGGAATTTCAGCAACAAAGAATATTGAAGAAAATCTCGGAAGAATCGACGGCTCCTTTAATGATGTGTTTGGTATGATGGACCGAATAAGTGAACTTTCGAAGGAAGAGGTCAAAATCGCCCAAAACGTGGGAGATCAGATTAAAGAAGTTGAGGAGGTTATCTTTCATACATCAAAGTCTGTCGATGATGTTTGCACTTCTGTTCATCAGCAGAAACATAATATGGAAGACATATCTTCATTGGGCAGTCGTTTAAATGATGCCTCCTCAAATCTCGTAAAACTTTTCTCAAATGAAGCAGAAGCCTTGGAATCAGTCAGTATTGAGGCTATTGATAAAGCAAGAAAGGCCCTGTCCTTCATAAAGGAAGAACTTTGTATCAGAAATGAGTTAAGTACTTCAAAAGATCATGATACACACCAGTCAATTCTTGTAGATTTTATGCAAAAATATAGTTTTATAGAAGCTGCGTGGACTAATGACCGAAAGGGGCGTTTTATCTGTTCCATCCCTAAAGCAGGTATTGCCAATGCCAATGTGAGAGAATGGTTCAAACGCAGTATAGAAGGAGAAGATTTTATTTCGGCAATATATATATCAGCTATCACAAGAAATCCATGTGTTACTGTATCATCACCTGTTAAGAATACCAGCGGTGAGATTGTTGGTGTTGTGGGGGTTGATATAATTATAAAGTAAATAGCAATTAGTCGACCCTCTAAAATATCGCTCAAACTCTAGCTCATGAATATTATAGATTTTATTATACATGCACTAAATCCCACCGAATTTCATATACTGAATAAAGTCAATTACTAAAAGCTGAAAGCGTTAGTTTTTGTCGGTAATTGACTTTGTAAAAAGTCAGCCTGCATTTATTGCTTAAGTTCTTACTTTTTACCTGTCTCGTGGACAATGACGTCTGGTCAATTAACAAAATAATTGACTTGAGTAAGAGATTTGTCCTTTTTCTTTGTAACAAATTTCTGGTGGACTTTGGAGGAATATTTATGTGCTCAATACTTGGAGTAATTAATTTTAAAGATTCTACTTCAGACATAACGCAAGCAGTATTAAATGAAATGCGTAAATCAACTGCTCATAGAGGACCTGACCAAAATGGATACTTCCGAAGTGAATCTGTATGTTTCGCTCATAACCGGTTGGCGGTAATAGATGTAGAAAACGGTCTGCAGCCTATGACGGTTGTTTTTGAAGGGAAAAGCTATACTATAGTTTATAACGGTGAGATTTATAATGCAAATGAATTACGTGCCGAACTAACTTCTGCGGGTGTAAGCTTCAGTACGCACTGCGACACAGAGGTAGTGTTATATTCCTACATAGTCTGGGGCCTTGAATGTTCCGAAAAGCTGAATGGAATTTATGCCTTTGCAGTATATGATGACAATAAAAAGAGAGTTTACCTTTCAAGAGACAGGATGGGCGTTAAGCCTTTTTTCTACACCCAGTTGGGAAACACGTTAATTTTTTCTTCAGAAGTTAAAGCAATTTTAAAACACCCGCAGATAAAAGCTGAGTTGGATAGTGAAGGTATCTGGCAGCTTCTTTATCTCTCTCCAATGCGGCCATCGAATAATGGTATTTTTAAAAACATTTATGAGATATCTCCCGGATATCACGGAACCTATGATATAGAAGGCTTAAAGCTGTCCAGGTACTGGACTTTAAAAGCTTATGAACTGGAGGATTCAGAGGATACAATCATTGAGAAAACCCGTTTCCTTCTGACTGACGCCATTCAA
>JAEYNI010000285.1 GCA_023412635.1 Bacillota bacterium | reverse complement strand
CTCATGATTATGAACCTGTAACAGAACTGGATAAATCACAGGTTATGCAGTATACAGGCTACAACAGCCTTAGTCCTATCGATGGGCTTGCACCAATTAAGAAAATCAAGCTTGTCATGGAAGATGTAAAAAAATATGTTGATAAAGCAAATTTGTCTAAAGTTATGCTCCAGATAAGTTTTGATGCTGCACAGTGGCGATATTCAATTCCATCAGCTGAGGCCTGGAACAAAACCCAGGGAACTGTAAAGAGTATGGAACCTCGAAATACGCCAACATATGAGATGCTTTATGCCCGTATTCAGAATAAGGATGCCAAGGCTGAAAAAATGAGTTATTCATATAATAATGAGCTTCAAAGCCCGGTGCTCCAGTTTTTTAATGTAGTTGATAAGACATATAATGTAGCATTATATGAGAATAGTAAAAGTATAAAAGCCAAAATTGACCTGATTAAGGAATACGGTCTTGGTGGTATTTCACTTTGGAGTCTGGCAAATGTTCCCGATTATACAGATAAAGCCTCAAAGACATACGGACTGAATGTGTGGGACAGTATCCTTGGTTCTCTACCCGTAAAGGCTTCGACAACAGCCGGAGCGAAGGTTAGTTTTACTGACAAGGTAGTTGAAGCAGCAGTCCGAAAACAGCTAATGAAACCAACCGGTAGTATATACAGCAATGAGTTGAACAGAGTTTACAGACTTGCTGTTCCTGACGGGGTGAAATCTCTTGCTGATGTTAAAAGACTTACAAACCTGGAATATTTGGATATCAGCAATGCAAAGATAACAAGCATATACAACTTAGGCAATTTGAAGAATTTAAGAGTTTTATACCTGCAGAGAAACAGTATAACAGATATAACTCCCCTTAAGGGTCTTACCAAACTGGAGGTGCTGTCCCTTAATGGAAACAGGATTTCCAGCGTTGCTTCTCTGTCTGGGTTGAATGCACTGACAGAGTTATATATCAGGGACAACAGAATAACTGATTTTTCACCGCTGGTAAACTTAAAAGCACTTAATATTTTATATCTAAACGGGAACAGTTCGACTAATTATGTTAAGCTTAACAATATTAAGAAAGGGCTCCTGGAGAAAGATTTTTAATCTGCTGCACTAATAGCTCCTATATTAAATTTTGAGACAAAAGTTAATTTTGTCAAATAAATTTATAAAAGTAATGTACCTATTTTTATGTGTGTGCTATAATTCGTAGTAATATTATATATTTAACGGAGGATCCCATGAAGAAGTATTTGTCCGGTGGTTGGGCAGTATTAAAGAACTATATATTTGCAATGATTTTCTTTTATATATTCTTCGTAGGTTTTTACTCGAAGGCCAGCCTTTTTTCAATACTTATTTTTATTGTAATGGTCTTTTTAATTTATTATGAATTAACTCACCTGGCCGGAGTGGATAAACGTCGCTACGGGGTTGTAAAACCCATTGACGGAGTTATATATGCTTTAATTGCTATTGCTCCGATGGTACTGCTCCAGATAGTTATAGCTTTTCTTAGCCTTGATATTCAATATGTTAATTTTGAGATATTACAGGCAAACCTTATAAAAGGGTTAGCGGCTCCCATGCTATTCATAGCAAAGCTTGGTGGTTACAAATTACCGGGTTATATCGCGGCATGGGCGACAATTGTTCTCGTAGCTTATTTGGGTTATTTATCAGGCTACAAGGGCTTTGATTTAAATGCTTCCACAAGGCGTCTCCTTGGTCTCCAACCGAAGAAGAGACCTACAACTAATAAGAAGAGAAGGTTCTGGTAGAATGAGAAAAAGTGCTATTATTGCTGAAAGCTATAATCTTGCTGTCGATAAGGGGTTTAACAATTATCTTGAAGCGCATGCGACTAGCGAGAATAGTGAAATTAAAATAGATGAAGAGAAATTAATTGCCGAAATAGAAAGCGATTGGCTTAATATCAGGATGAGCGAACTTAACGGTGAGTCACCTCTAGAGTACATTAATTCTATTAATAGCCTAGACGAATTGATAGAGTTATTTATCGATATATCATCGGTTTCAGATGTAGGCGTTCCTGATGTTGTTATAGAAAGGCTCAAGGATTATGGGAAACCTGCAGCTGATAAACTTTTTAACTTTGTTAAAGACTGGCTTGAAAACAATGATCCTGAGAAGGTTTCTGCCGTTTCACAGGCGGTGTATGCTATTGGTTGCTTCAGATATAAGGAATACAGACAAAAGCTTATTGCTTTGTTGCTGGAATGCTTTAAGGATGATATGATTTCAGAAGCTGTTTGTGCAGCAATTGTTGAATATGATATAGAAATTCTGGAGGATTTGATAAAAGCTTTTAACGCAACTCAACAGCCTGAAGTTCAGGAGTATTTACTTACATGTGTCGGGGAGATATCAAGAGAGAATCAATCTGATGAAATATTCTATTTCTTAAAGCATGCTTTCAGAGTAATTTCAAATCTTAAGCTTGCTGTTGAAGTTCTTGGCGATTACGGTGACGGAAGAGCAATACCGCTTTTAAGAGGTTATATTTTAAAGAATATTAAAGAACTCGACAGGGCCACCTTCAATCATATACGCGCAGTAATAAAAAAACTGGGAGGAGAAATAAACGACCTGGTTCCCCACAGTTAGTACTAAAAGACATATCAAAGGGTATGTCTTTTTTTTATTGTTACAAATCCTTTTTCTATGCATATCAGAGATAGTTATGAATATCCATAATAATAAGTATACTCTAATAGACAAGGATGGTTTATATGATAGTTGTGATCAGTAAAAAGAACATATTATTTGTTTGTCTTTTGCTTTTATTTTCGTTAACGGTATTCAGCATCGGCTTTGCAGTTGATTATTCAAAGCCTGTAACTGGTGAAAACCAACAGCAGGCACCGGCTCAGCAGAATGGAACCAAGTCCGGGAAGGAATCAAACGGTGATCAGGCACCGGGAGAGCAAATCCCCCCTCTCAAGACAGTAATTCTTGATGCGGGTCATGGTGGTGAAGATCCGGGTGCAGTAAGCGATTACAGTGGTTTAAGAGAAAAGGATATAAATCTGAATATTGTAATGCTTGTAAAGAACCTTTTGGAGAAGGACAATTACAAGGTTATTCTTACCAGAGAGGCAGATCGGCTTGAATACGGCGATGAGGCTAAAACAATATTACAAAAGAGAAAAGAGGACCTGACCAGGAGAAAGAAAATTATAGATGAAGCAGGAGCGGATATTGCATTGAGTGTACATTTAAATAAATTTCCTCAGACTAAATATCATGGAGCTCAATCCTTTTTCCCTCCAAATTCGCCTGATAGTCAGAAGCTAGCTAATGAAATTCAGAGTTCTTTAAGATTGAATGTGGATAATGCGAATGACAGGGCTGCGCTGGTAAAGAAGGATCAGATAATGATACTAAAAAACGTTAAGACTCCAACTGTTATAGTAGAATGCGGCTTCCTTTCCAATGCAGATGAGGAGAAGCTTCTTGGAAGTGAGGAATATCAGAATAAAATTGCCCGAGGAATCAAGATCGGAATAGATAACTACTACAAGCTTAAAAATAAAGAAACAGAAAGGAACAATTAATAATACCCATCTCTGATTTCTTATTATCCAAAACTGCTTCCATATTTGTGTTACTTTATTTCCTGACAGAATCTTGCTATAATAAACTAGATAATTTTGTGATTAATTTTTAAGGTCGGTGTATGGCCACTGGTGATAAAAATAGA
The DNA here is from genome assembly GCA_023412635.1 of Bacillota bacterium. Lineage (GTDB taxonomy): Bacteria > Bacillota > Clostridia > Acetivibrionales > DSM-1351 > Ruminiclostridium. Next base: position 1,058 of record JAEYNI010000285.1, on the reverse strand, counting down.
GAATATGGAGAAATAACGGTGATAGTATTAAATTGCAATAATATAGGGTTTTCATATGGAACAGATGTCATAATAAAGAATATATCCTTTAATCTTCAGGAAAACGATAAGGCAGGTCTGGTTGGTGTTAATGGTGCTGGAAAGTCAACCTTGTTTAAAATAATTACAGGTGAGCTGCATCAGGAAGAAGGAGAATTATTTATTTCCAAGGAGCTTGCGTTGGGGTACCTGAAGCAAAATGCCGCTCTTACTACTGAAAATACTCTTTGGGAAGAACTTTTAGAGGTTTTCGGCCCGCTTGTTTCAATGGAGGAGAGTATTAAATGCCTTGAAAGGGAGATAAGTTTATCTACTGAGCAGGAAAAGCTGGACTCACTTATGAAAGAATACAGCAGACTTACCGAAAGGTTTTCATACCTTGGAGGATTTGAATATAACAGCAGAATCAGGGGGGTTTTGAGAGGACTTGGCTTTACAGACAGTGAGTTCGAGCAAAGGGTAAATATACTCAGCGGAGGGCAGAAGACAAGACTGGCATTGGCCAAGGTACTTTTGGAGGAGCCGGATATACTCCTCCTGGACGAACCTACAAACCATTTGGATATTGCTGCAGTTGAGTGGTTAGAGGATTATCTCAAGAACTATAAAAAATGTCTCCTTATTATATCCCATGACCGATATTTTCTTGATTCTGTCACAAATAAAACAATAGAAATCGAAAACAAGACCAGTACTTTTTATAATTCAAATTACTCAGGCTATGTAAAACAAAAATTGGTCAACCGTGAGATACAGGAAAAGCACTACTTGCTTCAACAGAAAGAAATAGCCAGGCAGGAAGCGATTATAGAACAGCAAAGAAGATTTAACAGAGAAAAGAACATAATCGCTGCTGAAAGCCGGCAAAAAGTCCTTGACAGAATGGTAAAGTTGGAAAAACCTCAGGAAATACCTGACAAAATGAGAATGAAGTTCACCCAGGCTATAACCAGCGGTAACGAGGTTCTTGAACTGGATTCACTATCTAAGGCCTATGGGGATAAAAAACTGTTTGAAAA
>JAEYNI010000273.1 GCA_023412635.1 Bacillota bacterium | reverse complement strand
AAACCAAACTGAATATCTATAGTTTTTCAATTTTATATCCAATTCCCCACACCACCTTTAAATATTTTGGCTCTTTAGGATTTATTTCTATTTTTTCACGAATTCTTCTTATATGAACAGCTACAGTATTTTCAGGGCTGAAGGAGGGCTCATTCCAAACATTCTCGTAAATTTGATCAATAGAAAAAACTCTTCCCGCATTTTCACATAAAAGTTTTAATATTCTGTATTCAACTGGAGTAAGTCGTACCTGTTCATTGTCGACCTGGACTTCTTTTGCATTATCATCCACAACAAGTCCGCCGGACTTGTATACACCTGTTTTAGGTACAAAGCTTCCTAATGAAACATATCTTCTGAGAAGTGACTTTACTCTGGCAAGGAGCTCCAAAGGATTAAATGGCTTGGTTACATAATCATCAGCTCCGAGGTTTAGTCCCAGGATTTTATCTGTATCCTCCGACTTTGCACTAAGCATAAGCACAGGAATATTGTACTTTTCCCTTATTTTCATTGTTGCTCTGATACCATCCATTACCGGCATCATAATATCCATAATTACCAATTGAATATCAGTCTCATTAAAAACAGCTACAGCTTCAGCGCCGTTATAGGCCTTAAAAACTTTATATCCTTCGTTTTTCAGATATATCTCTATAGCATCTACGATTTCCTTTTCATCATCACAAACAAGTATATTCACATTGACCTCCATGAACCCATATGAGCATTTTAGCTAATATTTTCATCTATTTTTTCCTACTGATAATCCTCATCATTATATCACATCCCTTACGTAATAAATTTCTCATGACGTCATTACATGAGTTTTATTTAAGTCTGTCCGTCAGCTGTGCTTACTTGGTTTAGTTGCTGTCGGTATCTCTGGAGTACCTACCAAATTTTGTTCAGAAAATAAATCTAATTCCAGGTTCTTTGCTTCATCAGCTACCATTCCTAATATAAAGTCTTTATTTCCTCCCAAGTTATCTATGCCGATATCAACTGACTTGTTTTTATCAGATGTAAACTCTTCAGAATATAATACTTTACCCGAGTCTTTAACCTTTACAAAAAGTCTGACCTTTCCAGAACTCATAGATATTTCTCCATTAATATCCAAATGGTTTTCTTCGGGGTCTAAAAAAATGTCCTTTGTTTCAACACCATTAAAATCAGAAAAACTATACTTAATTGTTGTATCTGACTTATGTGTTGCACATCCGGCAAAACCCAGCAGTAAAAACATTCCTATAATAGCGATTGCTATTTTCTTTCTCAGGCTAACCATATTAAACTTCTCCTTCCTTATATATTAATTTGAATACTAGGAGTCATTTTTTGAAAAATTGTGCTCAAGCATTTTATGTAGTCGACAAAACTATAATAACTGTGTAATCTTTCAAACTGATTAACAAATTTCTTTCAATTTCCTTAACATATTTTACAACTCAAAAACAGGTTTTTACTCAGATACTTCTATTTAAATATTGTCGGACATAGAGTTTTATAGATATAAATTAATTAACCTTTTTGAAAGGAGTCTCTTATGACTGAACAGGATAACACAAACCTCTACAGCGCAGAGGATATTGAAAAAAACAAGGTGATTTGCGCTCTCGCCTATATACTTTTCTTTCTTCCGCTTATAGTGTGCACTGATTCTCCCGTTGGAAGATTTCACGCCAATCAGGGCCTGTTACTTCTCATAGTCGCCGTTGCCGGAAATATAGTGCTTGGACTAATACCAATAATAGGCTGGATATTGATACCGCTATTTTCGCTGGCTACCTTTGTATTTGCTCTTATCGGAATAGTAAATGCAGCGACCGGAAAAGCAAAGGAACTACCTGTATTCGGCAAATTAAGAATTATTAAGTAGAAAAGAATTACGGTCTCAAACTGGTAAGCCATGTAGAAGTAACCTTAATAATGCATCACATCACAAGAATGTATTCACTCTTGTGATTTTCTTTTATATTGACATAAGTATTTTCAGCATTTAGCATTAAATTATTGATGGTTTAAGATGAAGAATGGAGAAACAATGAAAAAAATTATACTGATACCTGATTCCTTTAAAGGAACCATGTCATCAACTGAAATATGTAGCATAATGAAAGCTGAAATACTTAAACATTTTCCGCATACTAAAATTGTCAGTATTCCGGTAGCCGATGGGGGAGAGGGCAGCGTGGATGCTTTTTTATCTGCAATCGGCGGCAAAAAAGTTCATGTCAACGTAAAGGGTCCCTATTTCGAAGACCTCGATAGTTTTTACGGAATCCTGCCTGACAATACTGCAGTTGTAGAAATGTCTGCCGCCGCCGGATTACCTTTGGTGGGTGAAAACAGACATGCTGAGCTAACTACTACTTTTGGTGCGGGGCAGCTGATAGCGCATGCAGCAGAAGCAGGCTGCAGGAAAATAATAGTTGGGTTGGGCGGAAGTGCAACCAATGATGGTGGTACAGGTGCTGCGGCTGCGCTGGGAGCCCGTTTTATTGATATGTCAGGAAAGGCCTTTGTTCCGGTTGGAGAAACCCTGTCGGAAATAGCTTCTATAGATTTATCAGGCTTGAACCCAGCACTAAAGGTTGTTGATATTATAACCATGTGCGATATAGATAATCCGCTTTGTGGCCCTCAGGGAGCTGCTGCCGTATTTGCACCTCAAAAGGGTGCAGATGAAAAAATGGTCAGGCTTTTAGACAGTAATCTGGCCCACCTGGCTGAAGTCATTAAAAGAGATATGAATATAGAAATAGCGGATGTACCCGGAGCTGGAGCAGCAGGCGGCATGGGAGCAGGCATGATGGCTTTTCTGGGCAGCAGACTTCAGATGGGGATTGATACTGTACTGGATACGGTGGGCTATGCCTCGCTTTTGTCGGGCGCAGATCTGGTCATCAGCGGAGAAGGAAAGATAGATATGCAATCCCTGAGGGGTAAGGTTGTTATAGGCTGCGCCCGAAGGGCCAAAGCTGCAGGTGTGCCGTTGATAGCTGTTGTGGGAGACATCGGAGACCACATTGAGGGTGCGTATGCTGAAGGAGTCAGCGCCATATTCAGTATTAATCGTGTAGCAGTACCATTTGAGGAGGCTGTAAAGCATTGTAAAAGCGATTTGGCGCTGACGGTAGATAATATTATGAGGTTTGTAAAAAGCTTTATCTATTAAAAAACTCCCTTTCGGGAGTTTTTATATATTGAAATCATATTTGTAAAAGTTTTGAAAAGGTTCGGCGCTTATAGCCTTTGTAACATTTGTACCGTTTAGAGTTAGCCTGTGTCCACAGCTTTCGCATCTGAAAGTAAGACTGTTCAGTTTTTCAATTTCTTCCTCAGGAAGATTTAATAATACACTATTACATATACAACATCTGACTGTGCAAAAATTCAACTTTTTCCCCCCATTCCTAAAATAAGTATATTCTTAGTTATATGAAATTGTACCTGTTTTTAGAACAACTAATTAAAATTTGAGTCTTTTTATATATTACAATATTTCCCGTTTTTAAAAGAGTTATTTCATAACACCCAGCAATGTTTTAGTACAAGCCTGTAATAATTTAAAAAATACTGAATATAGTTTTATAAAATTATTAATGTACAAAACTTATTGAAATTGGAGGCAGTTATGAGGGAAATTGCGAGGATTGAAGGAAACTCATTTTACAATGATTCAAATATGACAGGTAACAAAGGCAATTTTTCTAAGCGACCTATTGTACTTTGTGCAATAGCCGGAATTTTAATAGGCTTTATGGCCTTTAGAGCGGCTAACGGACAAATAAGCATAGGAGGTATTAATCTCAGTCAACAGACAAGCTCGGAGAACCAAAGCAAACAGACGGAAGCCTTGAATTATTCATTGGATATACTCTTCAAGGCCTTTGGAATGGACCGCTATAATCCAATAACAATTTTAAACTCAAATTTAACATTTTTTGAAGCATACTATAAAAATGATTATCTGAAATATATTGCGGAACAAGAGCAAAAGAAGCTGAAGGAAAAGATAATTACAAGTGAAGAGCTTCAGCCAGTGAAACCACAGGAGATACAAGCTCAAAGTCCTTCAGAGGCCATTTCAGGAACAGCTCCCTCCGGAAATGATTATAAAGAGGCATCCAGCAGTATTACCTTTGAAGGGGATGTAGAAAACAGTGACCAGGAAAACAACCCGGTGGTTACGAATGGTAAAATAAAGGTAGTAAACGAAACTAAATATATTATTGATATTGATAAACTCCTGAGAGAGCCCCTAAAGCTAAATCCTTCTAAAGCCGGGCCTCAAATATTTGTATATCATACCCATACAACAGAGAGCTTCTTAAAATCTTTAGCAGAAAAAGATTCTCCTTCCAGAACACTTGATAATAAATATAATGTGGTAAGAGTAGGGGAGGCTCTGATAACGAATCTAAAAAAGTACAATATTAATGTACTTCACAGTAAAACTATTCATGATAAGGACTACAACAGTTCCTATGTCAAGTCCCTTAGTACACTGACAAATTACGTGGAAAAATACCCCTCACTCAAAATGACTATTGATCTTCACAGGGATGCAGCAGGCAATGATAAACTCAGGGTGGCAAAAAACATAAAAGGGAAGGACTATGCTCAAATTATGTTTGTTATTGGTACCGATTCTAAGCTTGACAATCCCAAATGGAGAGAAAATCTCAAGTTGGCAATAAAAATTCAGTCGCGGTTAAATGAAATAGCGCCAGGCATAGCAAAGCCCACTTATATAAGTAAAAATAGATATAACCAGCATTTGACCAATGGATCGGTTATTATTGAAATTGGTGGTGACGGTAATGCCATTGCCGAATGTGTCAGGAGTACAAATTATCTTGCTCAGGCTATAAATGATGTTGTATATAAAAACAAATACTGATTATAATGACTAAATTTCACACTGCCGGTCAAAAATAAGTATCATCAGAATGTTTTGGAGGCAGCTTTGGCAAGAAAAGTAAGGTTTCGAAATCAAAGACTATACAACTTAAAAATATTAGTGGTAGCAATATTGTTTTTATTTATTGTAAGCGGCGGACTGATTGTTGTCGATATTAGCAAGAGCTATGTTCTGTACGGTCATGCAGAATTGGAGATAATAAGAGTCCAGGAAATCGGTCAGGATATTTATAAGCTTTCAATTTTGAATAATAACTATAATGTTAATTTAAAATACCTGAAAAGAGATATCTTTAAGCTTAAAAATTTATTTGGCAATTCAGGTAAAAACATGTAATAAAACGAGTGCTTGCAAAAGTCGCAATTTTTCCAAAGGATAATAACGGCGGCTAAGAAGAATAAGGAGTAGAATTTTACTGAAATAAAAATTGTAGCTTTTATGTTAGAAGTGTTATTATCCTTGGTAATAACGGCTAAGGAAGATTATAGTGCCGCATTTCACCGCAACGTAATCCCCCATTGCGGTGAAATGCCGGACTATGCTATAATTAATTGCTAACTATAATGAGAGATTTTTAACAAGCTTGTGGAGGATTTGGAATGCCAAGTGAAAGACAAAAATATATTAGAAATTTTTGCATCATTGCTCATATAGACCATGGAAAATCAACTCTTGCGGACAGATTGCTGGAAAAAACCGGTGTGCTTACTTCCAGAGAAATGCAGGAACAGGTTCTTGACAATATGGAGCTTGAAAGAGAAAGAGGTATAACAATTAAGGCACAGGCAGTGCGAATGGTTTACCAGGCACCGGATGGACATGAGTATATTTACAATTTGATTGACACTCCGGGTCATGTTGACTTCAATTATGAGGTTTCAAGAAGCCTCGCAGCCTGTGAAGGTGCTATTCTTGTAGTTGATGCGGCACAGGGAATTGAAGCTCAGACCCTTGCCAACGTGTATCTGGCTCTTGAACACAATTTGGAGATTATGCCTGTTATAAATAAAATAGATCTTCCAAGTGCTCAACCGGATGTTGTAAAAAAGGAAATTGAAGACGTTATTGGTCTTGATGCCTCTGAAGCACCCATGGTGTCAGCCAAGAACGGTTTAAATATGGAAGAGGTTCTTCAAAAGGTTGTTCATATGATTCCGTGTCCCGAAGGGGATGAAGAGGCTCCTCTGAGGGCATTGATATTTGACTCCTTTTATGACAGCTACAAGGGAGTAATTGTATACATGAGGGTGAAGGAGGGTACCGTTAGAAACGGCGATACCATTCGTATGATGTATA
>JAEYNI010000256.1 GCA_023412635.1 Bacillota bacterium | reverse complement strand
TATGGAGCTCTCCTTTATGCCGACCACTTTACCGATGTCCCTGATGGACACGGCGGTAAACCCGTTCACCGAAAACATTTCAAGGGCTGCGGTCAGAATCTTTTCCTTTGTTCCCTGTTCATTACTGTTCATTACCGTTCATTACTCCCCTCATACAGTTGCTTACAACTATCCCTTACGAATGATTACAACAATCCTATTAGAAAACTAACAACTGTTAGGTATATCTTATCTAACAGTTGTTAGTTTGTCAAGAACAGGATTAAGTGGTTTATATTAATAGTAAAAATCATTTTTTCTACATCATAGTATCCAGATTCTTCTTAAATTTCTAGTACTATGGATATCGGGCAATTCCTTGTATATTGACCGTTTCGGAAGACCTCATAGAATTAAAAATAAATAATTAGAAGGTTGACATTACCATAATACGGTTATATAATTAATTTAATTAATAAATGTCTTTTAAAAATATTTCGTTCATTAAAAATAAATAATGTATAGTGAGATAAATTATGAAACCTTATATAGCTTCTAATTTAAGAGATATGAATCGAAAAACAGTATTTGATCTAATAGCAAGTGTCGGCGAAATATCTCGCTCTGAAATAACACAGCTTACAGGTATAAGTGCCCCTACTGTTCTTAAGATAACAAACTATCTATGTGATAAAGGTTTCATAATCAATGCTGGAGAGGGTCAGTCTGCTCTTGGCAGAAAACCTCAGATGCTAAAATTTAATCCTAACTTCGCTTATTCCATTGGTGTAGAGTACGAAGGTGATTATCTCAAAATGGGAATAGTTAATGTTAACAGCGAAGTTATTCTAAAAAAAACAATACATGTTCAAAACGATTTTGAAAATGTGGTAACACATATCCTGATAGAGAATGCTGAGGATCTAATTAGTGAGTCCGGAATACCAAGGAGCAAAATTCATGGGATAGGTCTTGGTCTTCCCGGCGCAGTGGATTTAGATAATGATGAGATAAGATTGGGACCACTTGTTGGAGTTTATAATACTTATCCATTACAAAATATAACCGAAAAAATCAAGGAAGCATTAAATATATCAGTTTATGTGTGCAATGATGTTAATGCAGCAGCTATAGGAGAATTTATCACTAGAAAACTAAAAAAAGAAGACTTAGTTTATATATCATTAGGTACTGGTCTTGGGAGCGGAATTATCCTTGATGGGAAGTTGCGCTTTGGTAAGCATTTCGTAGCCGGGGAAATCGGCTACCTTGTTTACGATGATAATTTTAAGTCTTCTGAGGGTTTACCGGGCTCTTTAGAATCATTAATAAATCTTCATGCATTATTATCTAAATATAATGATTTTGAAAACAGAGTTAAAAGTAAATCCAATGTTAACGAAATTATTGATTATATTGCTCCTTATCTCGGAAGAACAATACTAAATATAATTAGTGTAGTTGATGTAAACCATGTTGTTCTTGGAGGTATCATTGTTGATATGTTAGGAAAAGAATTAGTAGCAGCAGTTTCTGATCAATTCCAAAAATTGTCTGTTTTAGATGTAACTATTGATATGCGTAAATGTGATGAACCCGGTATTATAGGTACATCACATCTTATAACAAGTGAGTATATTAAAAACATTTTCTTGTCACAAATTTAAGATTTCAAGCCCTAGATTCAATTATAGTAATTTTAATAAGTTTTTTATTTAAAAAGTTATGCTCTATTCTCATTAGGAATTTATTAATAACATTAATTAATAAAATTAATTAATAAATACTTAGTTGTCTGTTATAGCCTTTAAATTTATATCTAAAGGCTACAGAAATAATATATTAAGAGGAGAGATTTAGATGAAGATGGGTAAAAAACTTTCTCGAACTATCGCTGCTGCATTAACTCTCGCAATATCAGTAACAATCGCAACACCTGCTGATACTTCTGCGGCTCTCAACACTAATAACAGAGGTGCTGAAAAGTTGTGGATGGCGGTTAAGCAGATAACTGGCGTCTCTACAATAATGGATACCGGTGCTCATCCTGATGATGAACGTAACTCATTATTGTCATACTGCTTACTTGAAAAAGGTGCGGAAACTGTTGCTGTAATTACTACTTATGGTGCAGGTGGACAGAATGCAATAGGCAGCGAAGCTGGATTTGCATATAGTGCAGTCCGTGCCAGAGAACTTCAGGAAGCTATGGATTTAATAGGGGGAGAACTTGTAGTTTTAAGTGAAGAATATGACAACACAGCTATTGACTTCGGCTTCTCAAAGCTAGGTGAAGAATCTATGGCAATCTGGGATGTTGATAAGGTTACAGAACGTATGGTACGTGCTATTCGTACATACAGACCTGATGTAGTTTTCAACTCCGCAAACAATGTACTTTCTGAACATGGTCAGCATCAGGCTACTAACATAATTACAGCTGAAGCCTTTAAAAAAGCTGCTGATCCAAAGGCATATCCAGAACAGATAACTAAAGAAGGCTTACGTCCTTATCAAGCTAAAAAGCTCTATGATACAGGAACAGACAAAGATCATACTGCAAAAATGGATTACACTAAGTATAATGAAATTCTTGGTTTAACATACGAGCAGTTTGGACAGAACTCACGTTATTTCCACATTTCACAAAGTATGGGTAGAGTAACAGATGTAAGTGCAATTGCTGCTTCATATCACAAGCTTATTCAAACATCTCTTAATAAAAATTTAACTGATAAAGAAGAAGATATGTTTGATGGTATTGCAATGACATATGCTGATTTAGCTAAAAACTATAATAAAAACAATCAAATTCAAAAATTATTTAATAACCTTCAAGAGGATGCTGACAATATAGTTGCTGCATATCCAAACAATACTAAAGTAACAAGTGCTGCACATGAAATGATAGCTGATATAAATGCAGGACTTAAAACAATAAATAATTCTGACCTATCAGAAGAAGATAAGTATGATTTAACTTTTAGACTCAAAACTAAATTAAATCAGCTTAATGAATTAAGTGCACAAAGTTCAAGCCTGATTGCCACTATTACCCCTGCTTCATATGAAGTTGCAAAGGGACAAAGCACAAAAGTAACTGTACAATTATTCAATGGCGGAAATAGCAAGATTAAAAACCTCAGTGTTAAGCTTAATACTCCAGCTGGGTGGACAGTTAAAGCACCAAAGGAAACAACTGCATCGAAGATAGATTATAATAAGGCTATAAAGTTTGAATATGAAGTATCAATTCCTAAGGATGCAGAATTCTTCCATCCATACGCAGAAGTTCCAATGACAGCAACCGTTAGCTATGCAGTTGATGGAGTTGCTGCAAAAACAACAATTGAGCCTAAAAAGCTATTTGCTGTAATGCCTGAGTACTCTTTACAGTTATCACCTGAAAATTTTGTTCTCAATACAACAGTAGAAAACACAAAAATACCTGTAACAGTAGGAGTTAAGTCATATGTTACCGGAAAAACTTCAACAACCGTATCTCTTGACGTTCCATCTGGTTGGAGTATTGAACCAAAACAAATAACTCTTGATTTTACTGGAAGCAATCAGAATAAAACTGCTAACTTCACAGTTACTCCTCCTGCTAATTTGAAGGAAGAAAGATTTGAATTAAAAGCAAAGGCTACAAGTGCCGGCATGGTTAGCAATCAAACTGTACAACTTATTAATTACGACCATATAGGTACAACTTATTATCTCTATGATGCAGCTCTTACTGTACAGTCTGCAAAGATTGTATTGCCTGAAGGACTTAAGGTTGGTTACTATGATTCCGGTAAGGATGAAGTATATAAATACCTAAAACAGATAGGTATGAATGTAACAGTCCTTGGTGACAATGATGTAATGTATGGAGACCTCTCAAAGTTCGACACTATTGTACTTGGAATTCGTGCATACAGAGATAGCGATGCACTCATTACTGCAAACAACAGACTCCTAGAGTTCACAAAGAACGGAGGCAACTTAGTTGTTAACTATAGCCAGAATGGCGCAGCTGACAGATGGGATCCAAGCTTTGCACCATATCCATTAACAATTGGTAAACCTACTTTAACATGGCGTGTAGTTGAAGAAGATGCAAAGGTAACTATCCTTGATCCTAAGAACAAGGTTTTCAGCACTCCTAATAAGATAGTTGAATCTGACTGGGACGGATGGGTTCAGGAACGTAGTATTTATAACATCTCAGAAGCTGATCCAAAATACACAAAACTGGTTTCTGCAATTGATAAGGGTTCTGATATCGTACAAGACGGTCAATGGTTAACAACTAACTACGGCAAGGGTGTTTATACTTATACATCAATAGTTTGGTATCGTCAGATACAACAAGCAATGGCACCAGGTGCTTACCGTATGTTCGTAAATATTCTTTCACAGAAACAATAATAGAATAGATTAGTAAAAATTATGTCTACTGTCCAATACCATTAGGTTAAGCAAGGTGTAATTAGACAAAAAGAGTAGGGTACAGAAAATGTACCTTACTCTTTTTGTGTAAAAAGCTTTGATTAAAAAGCTTGCAGGATCATTGAGCAGCTTTTTCACGAGCTAGAGGTACACTGTCCAAAAAGGTCTGCATCGGCGTTTTACCTTTACAGCGTTTCCCTTGGTGGGTGCGTTCTTCGTTGTATTGCAGTAAGCAGTTTGTTGATATATACGCCCCACTCCTTTAATATACCCGACATAGAATGTGTCCCTGATCCAACAAGTAACCGGGATGTTGTGTATCTATCTCATCAATAGATATATTCTTTTCCTGCTTGGCTCGCTCTAAAGCTATAAGCTGATCTTCGGTATAGAGAATACCCTCTTTGGCTGCCTTCTCTTCAAGCACTTTAAGCCGTTTTTCAAAAGTTTCAATATTATGCCTTTGCCAGATAGATCTTACCCCTCCGGCTGAAACAAGCACTCCGTGCTTTCTCAGTTCGTTACTTGCCCTGAGCTGTCCGTAAGCTGGCTTCTCGTAAGCCATGTTGATCACAGCTTCTTCAATCTCCGGAGCAACTCTATTTTTTACGCAAGGTTTACTACGTGTTTTATCCTTTAAGCCTTCTAATCCTTGTTCTTCATATGCTTTCTTTATATCGTAGAAATGCTGGCGGCTAACCCCATGAATTTTACATGCTTTACTTACATTCTGAAGGTATTCTGCTAATTCAATTAGGCCCATTTTGATTTTAACTAAACGATCTTGTACTGTCATAATAAAAATCTCCTCTCTACAATTCAATTATTGTCGAGAGGAGATTTGCCCAATACTATTCAGCTGCTGTCAAGTCAAGTTAATTCTCTAACACCTTCTTTATACTTTGAACTTTGAAACAAGCTTAATCAACATATCGGATTTTTCCTTTGCCAATTCTGCATTTTCTATTACTTTATTGGACATTTGTGCGATAACTGTAGCGCCCTCTGCAATACTGAATGCTCCCTGAGCTCCTTCACTTGTTGAAGTAGATATTTCATCAATAGCTTTGACAATATTCTGCATTGAGGCAAGTAATTCTTCCGATGTAGAGCTAAAGTCATTTACAATATCACTAATATTAGCTGAACTTTCATTATATTGCTCACTTGAAGTAACCAAAAACTCATAATCAGTCATAACCTTTTTATCAATGAAATCCATAACTTCAGCTGAGCTGCTTGTTAAAGCCTGTACAGCATCCAAAATAATGCGTGCCACTTCTTGTATACTTGAAATTGTTGTCTTTGAGCCTTCAGCAAGCTTTCTTATTTCATCAGCAACAACTGCAAAGCCTTTCCCTGCCTCACCTGCCCGTGCCGCCTCAATTGCAGCATTTAATGCCAGTAGATTTGTCTGTGAGGTTATCTCCAGAATCGACTCTGAAAGTACATTTATCTGATTTACTGCTTTTGCTTGTTCAATAGCATTCTGCAAATTATCTTTATTTCTTATGTAAATTTCCAGCGCACTTTCCTTTGATACAAGTGCATTATTTTTCATCTGACCTGACATGGTGCTTACATTGCTTACTGTAATTGCACCCTCCTGTGCCTTTGCAGCAATAGCCTCTATTGCTGCTTCAATCTCCTCAGCAGTAGCATTCATTTCTTCTGTGGAAGCAGCAGTCTCTTCTGTTCCGGCTGACAATTCTTCAGTTGTTGAGGATATTTCTTCTATGTTTTTATTCAGCTCTTCCACCTCAACATTAATATCTGTAAGCATCCGACTGACCTCTAAAGATTCATTAATAACATCCTTAATAATGCTTCGCACTGATAATTGCATTGTATTTACAGACCTTGCCAATACACCTACTTCATCACTATAATTTAAATACTTATGTGATATCTCTTTTGAGAAATCTCCTTCAGAAATAATCGTAAGATGATTAGAAGCTGCCTTTATTGGTCCGGAAATACTTCTTGCAATAATAAAAGTTATAATTAAGCTTACTAAGAAAAAAATTAGAGAAACTATTGTAATAATAATTAATAGATTTTGTACCTTTGCCATAGCTACAGATTTGGGAGCGGTTAAGCCCAGTGACCAGTCAGTACCATTTATAGGTGCGAATCCCATATATTTGGTAGTACCACTATAGGTATACTCACCGACGCCAGTCTTTCCTTCTGTCATTTGCTTTATAAGTTCTGCCATTTGGCCAAGGGAGGGATCCTTTTCAAACTCGTTGAAGGTGTTGTACATCTGCAGAACAAGATCTTTATTCTGATGGGCAACCGTAGTGCCGCTATTATTGACTATGATTGCCGATGAGCCTTCTCCATATGTTATATCACTAATCATCCCGCTTAACTCATTGCCATCACGCACAGCACATAGCACTCCTATTATATTCCCTTTATCATTTATAATAGGAACTGCAAATGAAACTATCATATCATTTGTTATCTTGCTTATAAAAGGGTCAGATAGTGTACTTTTACCCGAAATGGCTTTCTTAAAATAATCCAGATCCTTTACATTCGCAGTACTGTCCAAAGTCGTATAACCATTTGCATTAGAATCTATATAACTCATCCACAAGTGTCCATTTTTTTCCGATTCCCTTTTAAGGAATGCAATTTTTTCATCAAGGGAAACCTGAGTATTCTTAATTATGTCCATTTTTGCATAAGCCTCAAGCACATCCAGCTGATTTTCAACTCTGCCTGAAATAACCTTTGAAGCCTCACGAGTTACTTCCATAAGGGATTCATCAATATTTGACGACAGTGCATCTGATGCTGTAATGTATGCAACAGCACCCAGTCCAATACACAAAGCAAAAATCAATATTCCAAAAAATAAAATTAACTTAGTTTTAATACTTCTCAGTTTCAACATAGATATCCCCCATTTGTCGAATAATGTATCTTTTTAGATTATTATAGTATATATAGTTATATATTATTTGTAAATATCCAATAACACCTTACGAAGATATAAGTTTTTATTATTAAAATCGTAAAAACCGCACAACGACTTCATTTTATTTATAATTAGCCTTTGGTAAAAATAAAAGATAGAAAGTTATTGTACGGTAAGATTTAAGTATTGAATTTTAAAGAGTCAACTTAAGAAGTAATATAAGTTACTTCCTTTTCTAGTTTTTGTTCAGATGCTTTTAATCTTTCTGCATATTCATTTAATAACTGTTGATTTCTTTCAAGTCTTTTTAAGCTGTTTTCCAGCATTCTTTCTGTTTCTATTGGGGCAGGACCTCCAGATATTGTTCTGACGTTAACAAAATTAACTGGATCAAGTGCCTTTTCTATTTCAGAAACTTCCAGATCAATAGCGCTTCCCAGTATTTCTTCTGAGATTTCTGAAATAATCTGAGGAGTAATATCCTGTGCCTGTTTACCGTGCTTAATCATATACTTTACAATTGTACTGGTAATCTTATGACTGTGGCGGAAGGATAATCCTTTATCTCTGACCAAAATATCAGCCAATTCAGTTGCTGTAATAAACCCCTCATGTGCTCTTTCGAACAGAATATCCTTACGTACCTGTAAGGTTGCAAAAACAGAACTTAACATTTTAAATGCTCTGATTGTATATTTTATTGAATCATACAAATGCGGCTGTAATTGTTCCTCCGTGTCAACTATATCCCCAAATGGAGTATTATGAAGTATATCAAAAACGCATTTAGATTCAGCAATAGCTTTGCTGATTGCAGGTCTGGTTTGCTCAAGAGAGGAAGGATTTCTTTTCTGTGGCATTATACTGCTGACCTGAACATAAGGATCAGATAAATAAAATACATTGAACTCTTTGGTACAAAAATCTAATGTATCCTTCATAAATCTTGATAAGCTTGTGTTCATAATCATAAGAGCTGACGCGCATTCTGTAAGATAATCACACCCTGCAATACTATCATAAGAATTTTCTACAAGCCCATCAAATCCTAATAACTCTGCAGTCCTCTGCCTGTTAATAGGAAAGCCTGTGGTTGTAATGGCTGCTGCACCGAGGGGACTTTTATTAATGGTATTGAGTAAGTGTAGAAGTCTGTCGAAATCTCTCTCCAATGAATCCTGATATGCAAGAATATAATGTGCTAAAGTAGTTGGCTGTGCCGGCTGTGTATGAGTATAGGCAGGCATAATAGTATTTATATTTTCTTTTGCTAAAGAAAGCAGGACTTCCCTAAACGTATTTAAATATTGCATAACTTCGAGAACTTTTTCTCTGAGCACCATACGGAATTCACATATGTCTATATCATTCCTACTTCTTGCAATATGCAGTCTTCCGGCTGTGTCCTTACCAATTAAATTCTCAAGTTCATGCTCTATCATAAAAAACATATCCTCATAGGAAGGATCGTATTCCCTATCACTCATGTCTATCGAATCGATTTTTGTCAGTCCGGACAATATTTCATTTGCTTCATTTAATGTAATTATTTTTTGCTCGTATAGCATTACAGCATGTGCTTTACTGATCTGGATAAAAGGCCTTGCATAATAATTCTTTTGAGTATCAAATATCGGAGCCAGGACACAGTCCTGAAAAGTTTTGCCCGGAAAATGTGTACCGTCCATTTGTTCAACATATTCTCTTGAGTACATAGAATTCCCCCTTAATAAAAGCTGATTCCGTATTTATTTGCCAACACTGATCCCACACAACCCATGACACCCGCATTTTCTTCGAGTTCAGAGAGAACTATCTCTGTTTTAATAGGAGTGAGCCTGGATACCTCTTTTCTGATTGACAATAACAAACCCAATCCCGCCCTTGAAACACCACCACCTATAATTACAGCTTGCGGACTGAGAACACTAACTATATTTGCAATTCCCATACTTAAGTATTCGGTCATTTCATTTACTGCTTCAATACACTCTATATCGTTGCGAGAGGCTTTTTCAAAAACTTCCTTGCAACTTATTCCAATTTTCCTTTCAATAGCACTTCCAGAGGCAACACTTTCAAAATAGCCATAAGCATCAGGCGTATACCTTTCTGTTTCCAGCGCATCCTTTGATAGTACAAGGTATCCGATTTCTCCAGCTGTATAATTGTGACCCCTGTATATTTTGTTATCTATTATGATCCCACTTCCAATACCGTCCCCAATAGATATAAATGCAAAATTATTGTATTCTTTTCCCACACCAAGCCATTTTTCTCCGAAAACAGCCATATTAACATCATTATCTATAAAAACATCTAGACCAAACTCTTTTTCAAGTACATCACGGATAGGATAGTCGACCCAATTTAGTTTTGGAACAAATCTGGCTATGCCATTTTCAATGTCAGTAGTACCAGGAATACCAACTCCAATTCCTATAAGCATATCTTCTATATTAAGCTTTGCTGCCATTTCCTTTACTATCTTTATGATTTGATTTAAATAATTGCAGTCATCACAATTTTTTCTTTGTATTACCTCTTTTAGTAATATTTCTCCTGCTAAATCAGATATTACACAGATGCTTTTTGTGGCACCTATGTCAATACCTGCAATATATCCAGCAGATGGGTTAAACACCAGTTCTATCGGCTTTCTTCCGCCAAGTTTTGTTGAAAGACCTTCTCCTTTTTCTCTAATAATATTTTCACCTAATAATTCTTCAACAATAGATGAAACAGTTGACTTACTCAAATTAGTAAGAGTTGAAATCATAGCTCTGGATATTGATTTTTCTTTAACAATTAGCGAAAGAACAGTATTTCTATTCATTCCCTTTATATATTCTGGCGTTCCCTTTATCATTCTCTAACACTCCTTCATAAATTCACATACTTACAATTTTATAACAATTGTCATAGAATTTCTACCTCTTCTGTGTGCTGAGAATTCCTAACATTATGTTATCTGCTTCCTTCATGCCTAAATTATTTATGAGTCCTATATTTCGGATATTTTCATCAATATTATCTGTAATAATGCCACTACCCGTAAGTATCCCAGTTTTATTTACAGCCATACTTCCACTTTTTACTGCACATTCTGCTGCAAAGCTAACCTTCAAGGCACAGCTTTCCTTTGCACCATCACAAAGCATACCTCCAATACTGCCAATAACAGTATTTATTGCATTTTCAGCTTCTTCAAAGCCTCCTCCAAGTAAATATGCTGTTGCAGCAGCGGAGCCAGCTGCTCCAGCAACCGCTGTTCCACACATTACTGTAAGCCGGTTCATCTGACTTTTTATATATATTGCAGTTAATACTGATAAATAGATTGCAGTCTTTCTTTCTTGTGGTTTCTTTTTTAGTGCATCACAAACTGCTGATACAGCAAGCATGCTCAATATACCAAGATTTCCGCTTCCAGCCACGCTAACTATTGGAAACCTCTCACCTGACATTCTCATACGCGAGGCATTTAATACATAAATTCGAGCCATATTTGATAAATCATGTACAGGAACAGAATCAAGCCGGGCTACCTTTTGAAGATAATACATTGTTTCTTCTGACATTTCATGCATTGCGGCTTTTTTATTAATGTCTTCATATTTCAATATATTTTCATCATCAGTTTGACCATTTACAATACTATAAAAAAGATTTTTATATTTCCAACCCTCACAAGAATATTTTTCGAATATCTTTTTTGGTTCACTATGGAATAATATCTCATTATTTTTCTCAACATGATATATCCAATCATAATCCCCTTTTATTATTGCGGTTACGTTACACATATCACTACTGCAGGTGACATTTATATATAGTGGCTCATCTATATCTGAATAAACCACTTTTACAGGGATACTTTCTAAATAATTCTTAACTTCAGCCTGCATTTCTGGGGTAACTTCACTTAATACAGCTAGTTTTAACTCTGGCTTTTTGATAACAGCACCTAAAATTGCAGCATATTCTATACCAGATTTCTTTATAACTGGGATACCAACATACACAGCATTCTTATATATATTTTTACTGAGAACTATATCAATACTCTTTAATTCACCATCAAGAAGTACTGCTGCTTGTGAAGCTGCAAAAGCTATAGCACCGGGGTCAGTACATCCCATTGTCATCTTTATTTCGTAATCCAAAATACTGCGTATATTTTCATCCATCATTATCCCCCAGCTTTAACAACCTAGCAATATTATCTCTAAATATAAGCTTTAATTCATCCTGTTTCATACCTAGTTCAACGCAATCCTTACGTTGTTCGTCATAATACTGTTTGACAAATCCTCTTGGAAACCACTCAGAATCGGTACCAAATATTATCCTCTCAGGACCTATTGTTTCGTAATATTTTTTAATAAGATCCTTAACTGTAAGAGGATATGGCATCCAACGGACCCATTGATTACTGCCGGAAGTATCAACATGTATATTAGGGCAGACCCATGCTAACTGTAATAGCTCTTGAGGATGTCCACAGCCCAGATGAGGTATGATAAATGGTATATCAGGATGTGCTCTTGCTACATCATGTATTATCATAGGATTTATATTAACATGTGTGGCAAGCCCGCCTGCTGCTCCCAATATACCAAAGTGTATTAGAACAGGGATTTGATATTTTTCAGCTACTTTCCACATAGGTTCAAGAGAAGTATCATTTATTTTTCCTGGTAAATCGGGTGCAATAATTTTATACCCCTTTAATCCCTGTTCAGATACTGCAAAATCCAGTTTTGCAGCCGCATCACTTTCAAAAGGATTATGGTGTGCATATCCAATAAAATGTTCAGGATAGTCCCGAATAATTTTACTTAAAATTTCGTTGTTGCCACCTGTCACAAAAACCAACTTATCAATATTATGCTTCTTCATTTCTTCCAGCCAACGAGCCGAAGTAATTTTTACATCATTATCTGTAGGTTCCCTCTTTGGGAACCCCCATGCTTGTGCCCATTTTTTACTTTGATATTGGTTTTTAGATTGAAGCTTTAGCCATTTTTCTTTACCATATTCATCTATATATCTTTTTTCAATTGTTACAATATCATATCCTTTTACATCAAAGTGAACATGAGAATCAATCAATTTAAATTCCAATATTTTCACCTTCTTACGCTTTAAGTCCTGTCATGTGTATTCCTTCAATTATCTGCTTCTGGAAGAAGAAGAATACTATAAGTACAGGTATTGTTGCTAAGCTAGCTGCCGCCATTACAAGATCCCATTGATTATATGATTCACCTGAGAACAGTGCTAAACCAACTGGCAGAGTATATATATTGGGCTGATCAACAGCAATTACAGGCCATAGGAATGCATTCCAGTTTCCTAAGAATGTAAATATTCCCAATGCTGACATAGCGGGTTTTACCATTGGCACTGCTGCTCTTAAAAAGATACCAAATTCAGAGAGACCATCTATTCTACCTGCTTCGAGTATATCATCAGGAACGCCTATGAAAAACTGCCTCATCATAAATATACCGAAAGCGGATGTTAGTCCAGGGAAAAGCAGTGACCAGTAACTATTTAACCAGCCAAAGCTAGTACTCATCATGTACCATGGGATAATTAACATCTCTGTAGGAATCATCAGCGTTGATAAAATCAGTACAAACAAAGGGCCTTTCCCTTTAAATGGCAGTTTCGCAAATGTATAGCCCACAAGCGTATCAAAGCATAGAACCGAGACTGTTGTGATTGCTGCAACAACAAGGCTGTTTTTAAACCATAACAAGAAATTCGAATTTTCTATTACTCTGACATAATTGTTGAAGGTTACGGATTTTGGTATTATTGATGGACTATATATATCTACTCCTGTTTTTAAGGAAGTGGATATCATCCATAAGAATGGGAATATCATTATAAAACCGATTATGGTAAGAAATATATAAGTGAACGCTTTGTAATATCTACGCATTTTGCTCCTCCTTTTGTAAGTATTATTGAATTAATAATCATATTTTCTGTCCAAGACTTTCATTTGGAATAGCGATATGCATAGTATAATAATGAACAGAACTACTGTTGCAGCACTGGCATAGCCCATTTTGTAATTAACAAATGCTAGCTGGTATATATAGAGTACAACACTTACAGTAGAGTTTAGTGGACCGCCTGCGATCCCCTGTCCGCCTGATGTGATATTAAATACCTGTGTGAACACTTGCAGCGTTTGAATTGTAGCCATAACTGTCAGATATACTATAGTTGGATTTAACATTGGTATAGTTATATTCTTAAACCTTTCCCACGGTGTAGCTCCATCTATTTTTGCAGCCTCATAATATGTCTGCGGTATTTGCTTAACTCCTGCCAGGAATATAATTGTGTAGAATCCTAATGCTTGCCAAATTACATTTGAAATAACAACAAATATTGCTTGAGAGGTGCTATCCAAGAAAGGCTGTTTTGCAATTCCAAATAGGCTAATAATATTATTTACAACACCACCCTGTTTCATAAACATCCATCTCCATACCCATGATACGGCAACAACGGACGTTACATACGGGATAAATACAACCATTCTATATATTGAAGCACCTTTAGTGATACTATTAAGTAAAAGTGCTATACCCAAGCTGAGAGCAAGTCCTATAGGCACTGCAAACAATATATACTTTCCTGTATTAATTAATGCTGCCCCGAAAACTTCATCACTTAATAATTCTTTAAAATTATCTAGAAATACAAATGGTTTTTGTTTTGAAAGTAAATCCCATTTGTGTAAACTAACATTGAATGCATATAATGTAGGAAATATTCTGATACATATGAAAAATAATATGGGTACTGAGATGAATATATAAGCCCACATAGATTGTCTTCCCTTAATTGACAGCTTCAGCTTCATAGTGTCCTCCCCTTTTAACTTGATGCGAAAGGTTTTATTCTAATAATTGATGTATTGCGCGATGTGTCATCATTCACAAAACACACCGCGCAATACTATAGATATGATAACTAAACAATTGTAATCTGTATAAGACTCGATTTATTATTTACCCCAATATTCATCCAATAAAGACTGTACAGATTTAACTGCTTCATCAAGTGCTTTTCTTGGATCAACATTGTTTAATAGCACTTGGTCTATAGCGTCCATTAATGCTTTTCTGTCGGCGTCTTCATCAACATAGAAGTATGAATCAGCAACAGGTAACTGCTTAATAAATGGAGCTAACTTCTCATCCTTTAGTAATTCAGGATCATTTGCTATTTCATTCTTTGCTCCGATTTCTCCAATTTTTTCAGTCCAAGTCTTCATAGTTTCAACTGATGTTAAATGCTCAAGGAATTTAACTGATGCGTCAAGTTTTGCACCTGTAGCATTAGTAGTAATACCATTTGTCCAGAATGAACCAAATGATGTTTCAACGCCATTGTATGAAGGAAGAACTGTTACACCATAGTTCAAATCTTTAGCCTGGCTCTTTAATGAACCTAAACGGTATGAACCGTCAATGTGAATAGCTGCTTTACCACTGATAAATGCTGTTTGGTCATCAGTGAAGAAGTCTTTTTCACCAACTTTTTCAACTTTTGCGAGATTTACCAGGAATTCAAATGCCTTATATCCGCCTTCTGAAGCATTCCATTGAACTGTCTTCTTGTCTTCACTTATTGGCTCTTGTCCAAACTGTTTGAGAAGAACAGGACGGAACCATGAATGTAATTGACCTGATGGCTGGAATGTAAGTCCTTCTACTTCAAGGTTTCCATTAACAACTTTCGTACATTTCTTAGCCATGTCAACTAATTCTTCAAGAGTTTGTGGTGGCTTTTCAGGATCTAAACCGTTTTCCTTGAAAATATCCTTATTCCAGAAAAGACCTAGAGTACGAACTGCTGTTGGTACAGTATAATATTTTCCATCTATTTTATTAACCTTAACCATTGGAGCGAATGTGCTCTCGATTTTTTCTGCTGAGAAAGAAGCTTCAGGAAGTACTTGCAGAGTTCCTGATTTAACGTATTTCGGTACCCAACCATAGTATAAGTTTATGATATCAGGTCCAGTTCCTGCCGAAACTGCAGCAGCAACCTTCTGTTGATATGAGTCATAAGGGAAGTGTTTCTGTACAACTGTTATATTCTGATTTTCCTTCTGGAAATCTGCTATTAATTCATCCATAAGGTTTACCTTTGTTTCGTAAAAATATTGCCAATATTCAACGGTAACCGGTTCTGCTGCTACTGTTGAAGCACTTGCTGTACTCGTATCTGCTGCACTCGTACCTGCTGCTGTTGAATTTTCAGCTGCCCCCTTACTTCCACATCCCGCTAAAAGAGAAACTGTCATGCAACCTGCCAAAATCATAGATAATATTTTCCTTCTCATAGAATCCTCCTTTTTTTTCTACAGATAGTATTTTACTAATACTCATTTTCAATCAGCTGATTCTCTTATTAAGTTAGATTAGAAAATATATAAAAAACCAACACATTTCCTCCTTTCGTTAGATTTTTGGTTATCTGTATTTTATACACTTTTCTAATCTTCTCCAGCTTTCAATCTTATTTGTTATGAGATATATTTAACAAATGCATATCATAACAATATAAAACTATAATGAATTGCAGGTGTTGGTTTGTGTAGACTCCTTACCATCCCATCTATAAAAAACACTCAAAGCACTTCCAACAGCTCCTCCATATTTTTTCGTCTGTGTAAGACTAAGCTTGACATTGAAAGGAATCAATCGTTTTATGTTATTTGTTAATTCATTTAAAAACTCTGTTCCTTCTTCAGCCATTCCACCACCAATTACAACAATTTGAGGATTTAGAATGCAAAAAAGCGAACTTAATCCCAAACCTAAGTATTTGTAAACATCCTCCACTACTTTTTTAGCAGCTTGGTCTCCTTGTTTTGCCTGTAAAAACATTTCTTTGCAATCTATGTCTCTATCTGTGAGTTCTCTATAGATGCGGCTTGCTGCAGATGCAGATGCTTTACTTTCAAAGAAACCAAATTTATTTTCACTGTATGTTTCATTGTATGCTTCAATCGCTAATGGCAAATACCCAATTTCACCGGCCTCAAAACTATGGCCTCTGTATAGCTTACCCCCAAGGAATAATCCACATCCAATACCCGTTCCAATCGTAATCATCACAAAATCATCATACTCTTGTGCAGCTCCTAAGTATTTTTCCGCCAAAGTCCATACATTTACGTCATTTTCAATGAATGTGTTTATACCAAATTTACTTTCTATATGTTCCTTCAATCGTATATTCTTCCAATTAAATGCTGGGCATACTATAACATTACCTGTATTTGTATCAACAGTACCGGGTATTCCTATACCAATGCCGCATATATCAGTTTTACTTTCTTTTATAATGTTTTCGATAATTTCTTCAATATTTTTCAGGTATTGATCACCATAATAATCACTTTTTCTAGTGCAGGAGTAAATTATGTTACCGCAGTCATCGCAAATTACAGCAGAAATATTCGTACCCCCAATATCTAAACCAATACTTGTCGGCATATTTCACTTCCTTCCTTAGTTTGTTCGCAAGACTTACTAACTATGTTTTTATTTTAAATCAGAATTACACCTATGTCAAGATAAACTTTCAAAAGTAAATCCTTCTTTTTTTTCAGTTACTTAGTCCCTTATGTAAACGTCTATATATCGAATTTTATTTTAATTTGCCGAAACTCCTTAATACTATTTTACTAGTTTTCATCATAAGCCACAATGTTTTTTATGTATACCTGTTAGGTAAAATAATTCAGTAAAGAAAACACTTTTAACGGGGTTCTTGGGAATAACCTGTGCCAGATTTACACTGGCAAGTGTGCTCCAGCAGTTGCTCGATGCGCAAAATAAAAGCAAGGTGCATATAACCTTGCCTATTTACAAACTACTTTATTGTATAAGCTTATCCAGTATCAATTTTTTATTGTTTCTTTCATGTGCATTTCCTCAGAAAAAATTATTCAAAACTTTTCTAAGCACTAGCAAATACTTACTCTTCTACTAAAGGTAAAATATTATTCTTATAATATTCATACTCAATTGATAAACGACCGTTAACAACAGTCGCAGGTATATCTGAAGTAATAACATCATACTCATCATAGCTAAAATAATCTTTTGGATCTTTTTTCAATTTTACAAAATCAAACTTTTTATCTGAAATATATCTGAACATATATTTATCAAGTAAATATGCTATATTACCAGGCAGAACATATTCTTTATTATTATACAAGTATATGTCTAAACCATTTTCTGTATAAGCTGGTTTATATGTTTCTCTTGGTTGAGTTAATATAGGGATAATATTGTTCTCATAGTAGTTGACCTCAAAATAATTAAAATCATTCTTTGTAACATATTGTTCAGTTTCAATCAAAGGTTTGGTATAGTCCACATCCCATGCAGCAACTATTTCTTGACCATAAATTTTAATTACACCTCTATACGAATCACTAATAACCATACTTTTATATTTTCCCCAAATATCTGATACATACATGTATTCTTTACCGTCAAAACAAAAAATTTCTAAGCCATCTTTTGTATAACCGTTTCTTACCATAAAACTTATCGATACGGTATTATGACCCATATCCAATAGTACATTAGCTCCTAAAGCATCAGTTATGTATTCAACAGGTATAAATGCCCTTCCACTTTTTAATATTGCAGCGGTATCTGCTTCATAAATCATACCATTAAGATCATATTCTGCTTTTCCTATTGAAAATACTAACTTATTGTCATCCTTATAAAAAGTTACCTCTCTGTTTTTACTATTCCAGGAAACAGTTGCACCAATGGCATCTGCAAATGGTTTTACAGGAATATGGACCTTATGATTATTATCCATAAATGGTTTTACATCTGGAAACTGTAATATTTTGTCATTAACTTTTACAGTATACTCAATATCAACGTTTGCTTTATTGTCAATTATATTGCCATCTTTTCCTTCTTTAACTTCTTCTGATAAAATATTTTTTTCAGCAACAGTGTATTTTGCTACTTTATTATTATCTATAACGTATATTTCTCCATCACATACCGTTGTTGCATACGTTGACATATCATAGGTCAAAGCTGCTTTTCCTATCCAGGAATTGTTTTCAGGATCATATTCTTTTACAATGTTATTTCCATCTTCAGAACTGTAAGGTAGTATGTAAATTTTTTCATTAACAGCTTGCATTCCTGCCCCGTATAAACCCGATGGGCTCGGTGAGAGCATTGTCCATTGGTCCTTTTCTATGTCATAGACTTCAAAATCTTCTCCAACACCTAGAGTATAAAGCTTTCCATTAAGGTAAGTTACTCTTAAGTCGTTGGATCCACCATACATGTCCTTTTTTTTGCTCCACTGGCCTTTTGTTAAATCATAAACGTCTAATGTCTTTTTAGTATTGGGATTTCCCTTCTCTTCACCTGATAAAATATAGATCTTGTTGTCTACTCCTATAGCCCCACCTACTTTTCTATCAGAAGGTAGTTTGGCTATAAACTTGCATTCCTTTTTGTCTATATCATATTCCAGGATATCACTAAAATTGGCACCAATTATGTAAATCTTACCATTCAAATCGATTAGTCTAAATATTCCATTCGATTTATCCAGATCCTTAATTTTATCAACGCTGGTCCAAGTATCAGTTAAAGTACTATATTCCAGCACCGTCCCATCGTTATTAATCATATATATCCTGCTATTGATTGATACAACCTTATTTACATCATTACTCCTTATCCCAACATATTTAATTCCCTCAAGAACACTCGGGATTTTTGTAATAATCTCCTCATTTCCTGCTGGCCGATCATTTAATTTATACCAAGTATTCGCCTTATAAGTACTTGTCTGCTTTGAATCAGCGAATGAAGTAATGGTAAATGTACTCAAAATACTAAAAATAATTATTATACTTACAAAATGTTTAAGAGCTCTTATTTTTGACATCAGGAACCTCCCATAACTTATCTAATATTGGAATTTTAAGGATAACCCTTTATTCATTATTTTACAACTTTTTTCCATAAAAAAGAAGATTATTTTTAACTTATGTAATAAATAATGTAATAAGATTAATCGTAATAGGAGTTTTACTGCAGTTTATCCAGGATTCCGACGTAAACAAAAGTCTGGAAGATCAAAAACGGATCATCCAGACTTTTGTCGTTAAGTTTATGTTTTAATCTCATCAATAAATTGATATTTTTCTCTTGCTACAAAGATATTACTTACACTTTGCCCTCGTGAAATATACGGGGGATAGGTATTAGTATTTTCTACTAGAATTTCTCTAGAATCGAGCAACTCATAATCTGGTGTAGAATTTGCTGAAATGTTAATAAACTCTATAGGTAGTCCAGGAGATGAATAAAAACTTACTCCTGCCTGTAATTGAAAATGAAGATGTGGTTCGGAGCTATTTCCAGAATTTCCGCATTTTGCAATCTTGTCTTTACGTATTACACGCTGACCCACAGAAACATTTATACTGCCCTGCTTCAAATGTGCCAGAAGAGAATACTCATCCTTGGTGTGCTGGATAAGTATATAGTTTCCACGTATATCTCTGCCAGCACAAGCAGCTTTTCTATCCACTGTAATCTTGCTGTCCGGGTTTCCGTCACCAACTTCCACGACAACTCCATCTGCAGGTGCTAATATATCTTTGCCATAGCAATAGAAGGATTCAGGTCTTGTTTCCTCGCTCCAATTACTTTTTCCGTCTACATCTATAACGATAAAGTCATAGGCATATCGCTGTGTTGGAATTTCCCACGAATGAGAATCACTTTGTGTTACTCCACCATTAACGACTGTCCAGGCTCCCTCAAAAGGTAAAGAATATTTTACGGTACACGAATAACTGTCTTTATCAGGGAGTTTTCCTCCATACTTAGTATCCAGCTTTATAATTCCCCACATCTGCTTAAGTGACTGTATTAGAACTACTGGGTTCATTTATAATCACATCCTATTTTATTAAAATCCTGCTTGTCTATGTATAAATAGGTAACTATTAGTTCGTAGCATAAGTTAATATTATCATATCAACGTGGTTTTTATTGTCAATTACTTATGCAAATATAGCCAATGTATTTTTAAGTGCTTACATTTAAATTACATTATTAGTTATAATTTCACTTACTGTAAACATAAAAAAACGATATATATTTTTCAGATTATATCTGAATATATATACCCTTGGGATAAATATGGTCACTTTTGCGTCAAAGCCATATTTTACTTGGACTTGGGGTGGGATAAATTTATCTCTTTCGCCTTTCAATATGTATCATATACACAAGAAGCGCAACTATCCCAAGAACGATGAGAAAACCTTCTAATGGATGCTGCTTAAAATTTTCTATTAACTGAAGCATATCTTCAAAATGCAAAGTTAAAATCCTCCTGACTGATGTTATATTATCTTGCTTTTATCTTCCTATGTGACTTGTATTACGGATTATATGCATTTTACACCTCCGATATAGAACACTTCTCCAAGTTCTATTTTGAAGTATAAACATACTTTCAACATCAAACCCGGCCCGGGTGAAAACCTCTGATTCTCCAATTTGGAGAGATAAGTCCGGGTTACACCAAGAATCTCTGAAAGCTCATCCTGGGTAATGTCTCTTGTCTCACGTAATTTTTGAATGTTGTTTTTAACCGGTACAATTGTTATTTCCCTCACCTCCTATGCAGATTGCTCAGTTGTGATATCTCCATTACACACTTCGTGTATATTCGGAGTAAAAAAAAGAGAGTCGGTATCAACATATTTATACTTTGATTTGAATTTTTCAATAAAATTAAAACTCGGATTCCTTATTCCGGCCTCAATTTTTTCATAATAAGATTTTGAAACTCCAATTTTATCAGCCATTTCTTTGAGGGTTAATCCAGATGATAAACGAAAACGAGATAAATTATCATTTTTACTCATTGCATAACCTCCCTTTACTACACGTAATGTGTATAGTTTTTCTTTATGTTACTACACTATTCGTGTGATGTCAACATATTTGTACACAATTTGTGTATATTATTTTAAATCACACTATATGTGTTATAATTTTGCTAGGAGTTGATATTATGAGTTTAGGCCAAAGAATAAGTTCTTTAAGACAAGAATTAAAGCTTACCCAAAAGGAACTTGCCGAAAAATTTAATATATCACCAAGTTCAATAGGTATGTTTGAACAGAATCGGCGTTCACCAGATAGTGAATTATTAAATAGATTTGCTGACTTTTTCAATGTATCTGTTGATTATTTACTATGCCGGACTAATAATCGAAAACTTGAAAAAAATAAAACCAAGGCTTCCCATATCCTTGATGTTGATGGACTACCTGAAGAAGCCATAAAGCAGGTTGAGGACTATATTGAATTTGTAAAACAGAAGTATAACACTGATGAGCGTTTGAAGAAATAAGCTTATAACCTTTCCTACGTACAAACTACTTTATTTTTTTAAGCTTACTTTCTGTATCAGTCCTAAATTCTATTAACTCTGCAACCGCATCACTTACGCTACTTTGCTATCAACATCATTGAAACGCTTCATTGTTTGCTTTTCAAATGAATCAAGTTTATCTGTCAGATATATTTGCCCCTGCTTCAATTCCTTTATATCTGAATCCATAATATAAAGCTTATCCAGTATCACTTTTAATGTTTCTTCCATGTGCATCGAAGAAATTAGATCACTAATAGATAGATATATCTATTCTATTTTATGATCATTACATGAATTGAATTATCTTATCCACACCATTTGACTCTATGGAAAATTATTGATATTATTGTTTGATAAACCATTTGAAGCTGTACCTTGAGCATTTTAATGAGGAGAGCCATGTGAATGAATAAAGGCTGGATGTGGATTAAAAGAATCGTGATAACAATTTTGATTGTAATACCTATACTCATAATTACACCTTTCATTGCTTTTCCCATTGCTAACAATATTAAAGCTACAGTAGTAACCAATGAAATGAAAAAATTACCACTACCTGAAAGAACAGAGTTTATTGAAATTACGCGTGGTTGCGGAAATACAGGTGGAACTGGTAACCATACTGAAATCTTAATTAGTATGCTTGTTAAAAGCGACCTCTCTCAAGAAAAAATTGCTGAATTCTACAAAGATTACTCTCCATATATTGATGTTATAGAAGTGGACATTGGGAGAACAAGTACGTTTTCAATGCAATTGCTCGGTCAAGAATTTAGAAAATTGCAAAATATTATAGACTATAAAGGATATTATATCGTTCAAAAAACAGAAGATGCTATTTCTTCAGAATTTGACTTAAGAGGTCACTAGTTTCCATCTTATATTATAAGCTTATTATGAATCCAACACCCAAAAAGCAGGACATCAATATATTCTGATGTCCTGCTTTTTGGTGTTTAAATACAGAGTTCTTGGCTTCAGGTGAAGTTATTCATAATGACCTTCCTCCCCCTTCAGCTTTATGTACTACAAGAAATCTACAGTTATAATATTCTAACCTTGAGACGTTAATATTCTACTTTACTTATTTGTACTATTTGGCTTCAGTATACTCGTTGCATAGTAATCTATAAGGCGGTTCGTCCTCTTCTATTTTAGAGAATCTTCCCACTGCTTTATCCACAAACCTATTATCATTATCATCGTCATTGCACATGGAGACTTCTCCCAAAAGAACACTGCCCCCTGTTTTTGGCACAATAAAATCATGATACATATATTGAGTGATAGTGATGCTCTCTCCAGGAGATAATTTTACCTTAGTTCCAGCAGGTACTATGCTGAATTTGCCGTCTGTGCATACTGTGACATCGGTGTCCAATACTCGTCCATCCTCAGCACCGTTATACACTGTAATATAGACATCATTACCGCCTCTGTTGATAATATCCTCCATTTTATTCCAATGGTAATGCATTGCAGCTGTCTGCCCTTCATATAACATTAACAGCTTTTCGGCATATGGCTTTTTATATTTATCAATTTTTTGATTACCGTTTCTGATAGTAAGTAATGAAAATCCTACTTCATCAAATCTTCCGAGGCCAAAATCCGTGATATCCCATCCCAGCTTATTATCTCGTATTTCATCATATTCATGTCCCTTAGTCTTCCATTCCTCTGCTGACCACTTGGCGAAAGGCGGAATCTGAAAACCATGCTCTTGAATGAGTTTTTCCATATCTTTAATGACTTTATTCACTTTTGACCTTTTCATAAAAAGCTACTCCTTCCCCACGTTCTTTCAGGTATTATACTAATATTTATATTCAGACAAGATTACTTCAGGCTTATCAGCACCCGTCTCTTCGATTTTTTTCCAATTAGTGAGCAATTCCAATAGAGCATCTATCATTGCCGTTTCATTCAAATGGGCATAATTTTTATAATAATTAAATGATTCCTTTTTGTTATTGGATATCAATACATAATCAGCCAGTTCAGAAATCGGTGATTGTTTGTATCCAGTGATGGCAATCATTTTCAATCCCTTTTCCTTGCCTAGCTCCATGCCCTGAATAACCTGTCTCGAACTTCCTGATTGCGATATTGCAATAATTATATCTTCTTTATCTGCAAGATTTACATGATTCAAAAAGTACTCCGGTGCTATATCGTATGTACATTTAACACCTAACCTGCCCAGCCGGAAGCCCATGTAAAGTGATAATGGGGTAGTATTACCAACTGCAAGTATATGTGCTTGCTTACATGTCTTAATCATATTTACACATTCTTTTATATCATTCTCATTAATGTTTTCACCTATTGCTGTTAGTGTATTAGCATATTCCTGAAATATTTTTGTAATCGAATTTGGCGCGCTTTCCAATTCTTCATTTTCCTCTTGTGCGTCTCTTCCAATATCCTTTGCAAGCATCAAACGAAATTGATAATAACCCTTATAACCCAAGTGATGGCACATACGTACAACAGTTGCTTCACTCACTCCACTTCTCTTTGCCAACTCTGCCACATTGGAGTTTACAGCCTCTTGAGGGTTTTGCAGAATAAGTTCTGCTACTTTTTTTTCAGCTGAAAATATTTTATCATAATTATCTCTAATTACGTCTAATACCGGTTTATCTAACATAGTACACCTCCTATCATTTTATTTTGCCCTATTTTAGTCACATTTACAAGTTCTACCCAAAACAAATTTGTACCCCTGCTACGAAAGAATCACCTAAACCAATTGTATATTTCGGTTTGTCTATATATCTGGATGGTACTAAAATAACCTTTTGCGGAAATTCCTTCTCCTCAATCAATTTTTTATATTCCATTCCGCGTTCACTCAAAGGAAGCTTCAAAACCTCTTCAATTTGTTCTTTTGTTCCATACCATCCACTTATAGCTTTAGCAGTTGCCAGCATATTCCCCAGCATTAAGCCTTTTTCAATATCTGCTTCAATCTCTTCTCCAACATACATAGAATAGTCTTTGGTATGTACAATTACACCCTGTCGAATTCTGAACTTCTCCCTAATATATTCTGCTCCTCTAATACAAGAAAAAATATCCCCAAGGTCTATAGGAAAATCATACATCTTTAAGGTATACTCTAATTCCTCTTCATTCAAACTCACTATATCCACATATGGATATAGCATTTCAAGACACAGCTCTCTTACTTCCCGGTCATGATAATGTGCATCTTCAAAATACACAACGCCATTATAATTATTATTCTTATATCTTTCAATATGACTTTTTACATATTCCAATCTTTCTTTTAATATTCCCTTATTCAAAATACAATTAAAACTGGAAAGGACATTGCTTTTTATATTACTTGCATGCTTTTCAATATAATCAAAATATGTTTTTGAAAATGGTACAGTTTCATTTACAGTAATCTTGGTAATAATCAGTCTATTGGATACAGGGATTGTAACAGCCTGATTACCCAGCTTAATTACATCACCTTTTTTAAACTGGATAATATAATGTATCTCTTGCTCATTAGTTTGTTCTATTTTATCTGTATGGACAAACTCTCCATCTTTAGACACGGTATGAATATATGGAGATATCAGAATATCACATACTTCTTTTGAGTCATCCGTCAGATGTACAATAGATGGGCAGCCTACGGAAGCAAGTGCTAATGCTCCTTGTGTTGCAGTCCCCCCCATACCATTCTTTACCTCAAAAGTATCCTTGATAAAAGCAAAGTCAGATATATCCACTTCTCCACCAATCCCTCTTGAGCAGAAAAACACAACTGTCTCCAGGAATTCTTCCATCCCGGTGATTTTTTTGGCTGCCTTCATCGTACTTATATCAGCATCAGGTAAATACTTTTCCAGCAGCTTATTCAGAGTACTTATTTCAAAATTACATAGAATATCCAAATTACTCGTATATCCTAACGCAGCGTAGGAACTCTTTTCAACTCTGGCAGCAATGGTCCCATCCAATTCCTGAAAGGCTTTCATATATTTGTATTCTATATCCATACTATTCACTCCGTTTTTTCAATTTATAAGCTGTGCTAAATCAATTGCCCCGTAAACTAGAATAACTCTATTTTACGGGGGGCAACAGTAAATAAATAATGTATTATTTTACTTACATTATATTAGTATAGTAAAGCCTTTCCATCAGCCTGGAATAATTGTATTTTATCATATGCTACTTCCTTCATAGCCTTAATACAAGGAGGTTCGATCATATTCGGCTCCCTTAGCCCTTCATTCTTTAATACTTCTCTCATTTTCCTGTAATATGCCGCTTTAATATCACTGGAGATATTGATCTTATTAATACCTAATGTTACAGATTCTCCTATTTCCTTATCCGGATTATTCGACCCACCATGGAGTACTAATGGAATAGATACCTTCTCCTTAATCTCTTTTAATAAATCCAATTTTATTTCCGGGTTCATACCAGCCGGATATAAACCATGGCTTGTTCCTATGGCGATTGCCAGAGTATCTACTCCTGTTTCTTGTACAAACCTGGCAGCATCCTCCGGTTTTGTATAAACAATTTCTTTATTAGCTACTTCTGTTGAATCTGTTGATCCTATTGTTCCAAGTTCTCCTTCTACAGATACATTAACTGCATGAGCTACTTCACATACTTGTTTGCAAACAGCTACATTTTCCTCGAAGGGAAGGCTGGAGCCATCAATCATTACAGATGTGTACCCGGATTGAATTGCAAGAATAACCTGTTCAATGGAAGCACCATGATCCAAATGTATACATACAGGAACCGTTGATTTATATGCTCTCTCTCTGATTGCCTTAATCACATCAACACCAATATGGCTTAATTCGTCAGGATGTATGGCAATAATTACCGGTGCATTTTTTTCCTCTGAAGCCTCAATAATTCCATTAAACATTGAATATGAACTAATGTTAAATGCAGGTACTGCAAAATTGTTTTCATTTGCTACTGCTAAAAGATCTTTCATATTTAGTAACATAATTTTTAGTCCTCACTTTTATTAAATTCCCTATCTGGGTAAACTTTACGATATTAAGTATTATATTAATTTATTAATGTTTAACAGCTCCTGCCGTCATACCAGCAATGAAATAACGTTGGAAGAATAAGAATAAAATAAGTATTGGTAATGATCCCAACACACTCATTGCCATCATTTGATTCCATTCATATGCATGTTGTCCCATCAACAAGCTGATACCTACCGGTACTGTACGCATATTATTGGTTTTGGTTAATGCCAATGCAAATAAGTACTCATTCCATGCCTGCATAAAGGTATACATTCCTACTGACACCAACCCTGGCAGTGAAACAGGAACCAATATTTTCCACAGTGTTCTGAATCTAGACCCGCCGTCAATCATAACTGCCTCATCTAAATCCTTTGGTAAAGTGTTCATATAACCTGTAATCATTAAGATTGCATATGGCAATGTAAATAGCATATATGTTAAAATCAGTGCACCATATGTGTTGTATAACTTTAATGAAACAATTAAGCTTAAATATGGAATTAAAAGTGTAATTGGTGGTATTGCCTGAACGCTTACAATAAGTGTGTTAATAAGGCTTTTCCCCGGAAAATCAAAGCGGCTGAAGCTGTAAGATGCAAGAATCCCGATAATTAAAGTAAAAATAACCACAACTATTGCTATACAATAACTATTAATAAAAAATCTTAGTTTATCAGGATTTGTAAAAATAGATGTATATGCATCTAAGCTGAAATTTTTAGATATCCAGGTGGGAGGCCAGGCAAAAATTTCTCCATTCGGCTTAAAAGAACTCAATAGCATCCATAGAACCGGAAATCCTCCAAATAATGCACCCAAAATCAGAAGGATTATGATTATAACTTTAACATACCATTTTTTCTTTCCTACCATGACTAATCCCTCTCTTTCTGATGGCGCACATAGAAGACTGCTATTATCGAACAAACAATCAATAGAATAACTGCCGATGCAGATGCCTGTGCATATTGATATTTGCTGAATCCTAGCTTATAAATGAACGTACTGACCATCTCTGTTGCATTAATCGGTCCGCCGCCCGTAGTCATCCAAATAAGAGCAAACTGTTGTATTGTCCATACGAAATCCAACATTAGCAGACTTATTAAAATAGGTTTCAACTGAGGAATTGTAATGCCGAAGAATTTCTTTACTGCATTTGCACCATCAATTTCAGCAGCTTCATACAAATCTGTTGAAATACCTTGAAGACCTGCCAATATACTCACCATATAAAAAGGATATCCAGCCCATATATTAATAA
Organism: Bacillota bacterium; assembly: GCA_023412635.1. Taxonomy (GTDB): domain Bacteria; phylum Bacillota; class Clostridia; order Acetivibrionales; family DSM-1351; genus Ruminiclostridium. Next base: position 4,568 of record JAEYNI010000256.1, on the reverse strand, counting down.
GCGTTACTGAAATCAATGCAAAGTCTCTGGAACCAAGCCACTCAATATTGGTAGATACTACGTTCGTTATCTGCAATAAGTAATTGATAATACCGTTTGGATTCATCATCATCTTCCACAAAATTGCTATAACAGAAGCTGTAAACATCCATGGTAAGACATAAATGACTCTAAATAGTGCCTTTAACTTTGTCCCAATGTATCTTGTGTTTAGTAGCATCGCATACATAATACCTAGGACCATATGTGCGATTATACTAACGCCTACGAAAAACAGTGTATTTTTAATAGCTACAAAAAACGAATTATCAGTTAATATCTTGATATAGTTTTTTAATCCTACAAACTCCGGATTCTTATTGATAATTACATTATCAAAGAACGAATATCGGATGACCATGCAAATCGGGATAACCAGTAACAGAAGCATCAAAACTATTGTTGGTAAGAGATATAAGTAAGGTTCACACTTCTTCTTCACTTCTACCAATAGCTTGTCGTTTCCACTTTGAGCAATATCTTTTTCCTTAGCCAACTTACTCATTCCCCCCTTTATTTAGCAACGGGCTGTATCATTACAATACAGCCCGATGAATTATTATTTAAATGCTTCCATCCATTTATTTTGTATTGTTGATAACATATCATCTGTTGATTTGGTGTCACCATCAATATATAGCTGCAGCTGCTCATCAAACTGTCTCATTAATTCCTCTGATGTAGGAAGTCCTGTAAATTCATTGATTGCATAACATTCCTGATATAATCCATAAGCCTTTACAAACAATTCATGTGCTGATGAATAATCAGGTTTTGCTGTTGAATTACCAGGGAATGCGTTTGCATATACTGCAAGCTTTGCATTTACATCAGGACTCATCATATATTCAACAAACTTCATAGCTTCTGCCTTGTGTTCACAGTTTTCTGCAATACCAATACCCCAGTTAGCAACATCCATTCCACTCTTGCCTGAATATCCGTCCTTTACAGGTATTCTCATAAAATCAAAATTCAATGATGGTGCTTCTTTCTTTATTGTTGTTAAATGTGCAAGAGAGTCAGTCATAAATGCAACACGGCCATTTGTAAATTCTTCAACCATATCTGCTTCCTTCATTGCGTAAGCCCCTGGTGCAACAACCTTTGCATCAAACAGGCCTTTTACGAAGTCTACGGTAGCAGTCAGATCCTGGTTACCTGTTAACGCAGGCTTTCCATCCTTCAACATTGAACCACCTGACGCCCATAACCAACTCATGAAGTTATTTTGAATACCGCTTGGAGATTCAGTTGACAATGGAATCGCCCATCCTGCAACACCTTTATTTGCAGCAACTACTTTCTTAGATGCTTCAGTGAACTCAGTCCATGTTTTAGGTACTTCCGAAATACCTGCTGACTTTAACAGATCCATGTTAACGTACATTGGATATGCAAAGTTAACAACTGGAATCATGTATGTATTACCATCTACCCTAATTTGATCAGATAACTGACTGTCATCATATCCATCAGCTTTCATTAATGCTGTTAAATCAGCTATAGAACCTTGCTTTGCAAAATCGTAAACCCAGGAACCGTCCAAGCCGACTACGTCTGCCATTGTTCCTGCTGCTGCACCTGCCGCAATTTGAGTCTTAGTATCTGCATAAGGATTACTCAACAAGTCGATTTTGATTCCTGTCTGTTCTGTAAACCCATCAACAATTCCTTTAAGAACACCATCAGGCAATTCTACTCCCCACCATTGCTGGAATTCCAGAGTGATATTTTCCGAGCTTGCCGCGCTGCTTGTAGCAGCTACTGATGTTTTAGCCGCTGATGTTGACTCAGCGGTAGGAGATGAACTTCCACAGCCGATCAAACTAACTACCAAACCTGTTGCTAACAAAGTCGCTAGACTTTTTCTCATAACTGTTTTTAATCTCATTAACAAATTCCTCCCTTAAATTTTTGTACTCACTACTGAATACATGTGGTTGCTGATTACATTTTTCATTGTATATGAATTTTTATTTCATGTCAACAATATTATGAAATAATATTTTATTTTGTATTATTGGCGATATTACATAAATTTTATTTAAATAACATCATACTCATTTGTAAAATTTGTACATTTTATTATAGTCCTGGTTTTTTCTTAAGATTTATATGAAATTTTATTTTTTTGTAACTTATAACTTCCATGCACTGCCATATACTGTTATGAACTGTTATGCGAACTGGCCCAAGTGGTGGTCAAGGAGGTACTCAAGATTAGCAAGGCTGAGTTACCTAAGAGATATAGGGATGAAAGGATTCTGCCGGGCGGGTTTATAGTGTGACTATTGGAACAGAAAGAACAGAATGCAGTTTCGGTAATGTTTATTCGGAAATTATGCTTTTTCGTTGATATATTTCCGATAACGGAATATAATATTCCTTGAGGTGGTTTTCATGAACTTTATAACTACAAAGCAGGCAGCAGAAAAATGGGGTATATCCGACAGGCAGGTGCGAATACTTTGTGCTACCGGAAAAATAAAAGACGCAAAGCGGGCAGGGCGCTCCTGGTTGATCTCAGCTGATGCTCTAAAGCCAGAAGATGGCCGGGTAAGCCGTTTTAGAATAAATAAGCTCAATGAGCTGATTTCACGTATAGATGAAAAGAAAACTGTTCTCGACACCCTGCGCCCTCTCACTGCTGGAGAAGTGGCCCGTCTTAAGGATGAATTTTTAGTTGAATTTACATACAACTCCAACGCCATCGAAGGGAACACGCTTACTTTGCAGGAAACTGCTATGGTGCTTGAAGGCATGACAATCGACCGCAAGCCCCTGAAGGATCACCTTGAGGTTATAGGACACAAAGACGCTTTTGAATATATGCTTCAATTGGTACAGGAAAAGGTTCCCTTAAGCGAACGGGTTATTAAAGAAATCCATAGCCTTGTTTTGATTGACATGCCTGAGGACAGAGGTGTTTACCGTAGGATTCCAGTTAGAATCATGGGTGCTAAACATGAGCCCCCGGAGCCATCTCTTATTCCTGTACAAATGGAGGAGCTTATGTCAAGGCATGAAGAAACGGTAAATACAATGCATCCGGTAGAACGGGTAGCTTTGTTCCATCTGCTTTTCGAGGGGATTCATCCGTTCATTGACGGAAACGGCAGGACAGGCAGGCTGCTTCTCAATTTTGAGTTGAGCTCGGCAGGCTTTCCGGCAATCAATATTAAGTTTGCCGACCGCAGGAAGTATTATGACAGTTTTTCTTCTTATTATGAAACCAGCAGCCATGAACAAATGGCACTTCTTGTGGGAGGTTATGTTGAGGAGATACTGGACAGGTATTTGAAGATCTTGAAGGGATAACGGCGTACCTGACTTGTAAATATTTCTTGTAAGTTCAGTCCTCAGTCCCCTCACTATATCAGGATTACTCACCTTTCTCATAATATACTTATTTAAAGCCGTAAACTATTTTAACTTTACATATACTATATATTTTGGTCAGACTGTCCGAAAACTCAATGAAATAGCCATTATGCGTAATTCTCAGTAAATTAATGGTATAATATAAGTATACAAACACATGAATCTGGAGGGTTAGCCATGAAATATATTGAAGGCCAGGACCGCCACCAAATATCCCTTTTCCCTGAATGTATTGAAGATTACATAGATGAAAACAACCCGGTACGTGTAATTGATGCCTTTGTCGATAGCCTTGATATAAAAGCTGCCGGATTTGTCCGAACTGCTCCGAAGGAAACTGGGAGACCAGCCTATGACCCTCGTGACTTACTCAAATTATATGTATATGGCTACTTTTGACCGAAAGGATTACTCACCGGCAAAAAAAGTTGTTCTCAGGATAAAAGAGGATATTCCAAAAATCAAAGAGCGAATGTGCCTGTCGGAGCATCCTTTTGGAACTGTTAAATGGTATCATGGTGCACACTATCTTTTATGTAAAGGAAAAGAAAAAGCAACAGCCGAACTGGGGCTTAGTTTCCTTGCCTACAATATGAAAAGAGCAATAAATATGGTGGGAGTAAAAAAGTTAATTGCCTCCATGTAGGGGATATCCCCCTTATTTTTTTACCAAAGTACAAAAAATACACTGAATATTTGAAATTTCTTTTCAAATTCAATGTATTTCTCTTTGTAAAACGCCGAAAACCCTTGAAATTCAAGGGTTTTCGGACAAATTGTGGTGGAGGCGAGGGGAGTCGAACCCCTGTCCGAAACCATATCCTCAAGAACTTCTACGGGTGTAGTCTATGCTTTGTGCAAGATTACGTTTCCTTGCGGACATTAACCTTGCGTTTCCCTAGGCTGATCCCCCACAGACAAGGTATCAGCTTCGGTAGCCTTTTAGTTCCGAAATGGCTCAAGGCTACAGCCAAATCAGTGCTAGCATTTAACCTTCCTATGCAAAAGGGCTGACTTATCGACGCCAGCTACCCCAGGTGCAGCAACCTGGGACTGACGGGCTGCCATATTAGGCAGCAGCTAAAGCGAAATTATCGTTTTTAGCGTTTAATTTTAGTTTCTCGTTTTTTAAGAGGCCAACGAGA
>JAEYNI010000233.1 GCA_023412635.1 Bacillota bacterium | reverse complement strand
AAGGATATTTTGAGTATGTGGTTCCGCCTCTGGAAGGACTTTGGTGGTACGAGGACGGCACTTTTGACTTCATAAAGCGTGATAACTGGCTCTGGACTTCAATGATAAGGCAACCTGACTTTGTAACAACAGAGGTGTTTGACTGGGCTGTCCATATTTGTAAGAAGAAAAAGCCTGAGCTAAATGTGGACCTGGCAAGATTCGAAACCTTTGAGGAAGGTCTTTGCGTTCAGATGCTTCACAAGGGTCCTTACGCAACAGAGCCTCAAACTGTCGAAATAATGAAAAAGTATATGGAGCAGAATGGCTTGCTGGATGAAACAGGCTTACTTCGGAAGCATCATGAAATTTATCTGCAGGATCCCAGAAAAACTGCTCCTGACAAGCTTAAAACAGTTTTAAGGCATCCTGTTAAAAGAATTTCAGCGGAAGAAAACTTGTGATATCCATACCAGATTATTTACGCCCTGGAGGCTTGAATATACCGAAATACTTACGTCAAGAAACAGAAAAACGAATGCGGAATAAAATATCTTTTCTCTCGTACTGACAGGGATTGACGATATAAATTTCAACAACTTCGGATGAATAATATAAATCAGAAACAGAGATGTGATACCCCACATTATGGTGTTTCTCAGGCAAATATACCCCATGATACTACCAAAGTTACCACTGTAATCCCATAGACGTTTTTGTATTAATTGGCTTAAAAGAATACCTGCAAACAGTTCAACCACAGAGGTCATTAGAGAAGCACAAATAAATAGTAAAAAGGGATGGGACTTTATTCGGTTTAAAATATATACAACCGAAATTGAGCCTACTCCGTAGACAGCACAGAGAGGGCCTATAAGGAACCCTCTTTTTACTATGTGCCCGTGGTATAGGGACATATATATGGTTTCAGCCAGCCAGCCGGTAAACGAATATACAAGAAAACAAATAAAAAGATTTGTTATTCTTTCACTAAATAAGGTCTTGCCGGATAATTCACTTCTGCTCTTGACGACAAGGTTCATAGCTGAAGCAACCTCCTGAATTAGTACCTTATATAAGTATATTCAAAAGCGCTTAAAAAATTGAAAGTTATCTTTTGGCTGTTCTACATATATATAAAGGGCGAAAAGGCCGAATTAAGTGTAAAAGCTGTGCAAAGGCTATGAAAGTTGACATTCCAGGCGTGCTTTGATAATATCTCACTATCTGTACGAGCTTTTTAAGCTATTAACAAAAATCAGGAAGTGACCTTGTGAAAACAAACAGCAGTAACCTTAAGAAATGTAAAATAATTTTGGGCAGCAGAGAGCTTTCATACACCCTAAGGAAAAGCAACAGAAAAAGTATTGGAATTTCAATTGATAAAACCGGAAACATAACTGTCGCGATACCAAATACGGTATCTGAGGCTTCAGTAAATGATGTCCTGAGAAAAAAGTCAGCCTGGATAATAGAAAAACTGACCGACATAGAAGCCGCAGCTAAAACATTCAGCCCCAAGGGATTCAATCCTGGGGAAAGCTACCCTTACCTGGGGAAAATGTATGACCTGAAACTTATTGAGGATATACACCTGAAAAGGCCTAGTGTCAGGTTAGGGCAGGACAGTCTGGAGATTTACTATAAGGCCCCGAAAGAACCGGCAGTTCTTCGGGATACATTAAAGCAGTGGTATGTTTCCCAATTTATCCGGGTGCTCGAAGAGAGAGTTGGCTTTTACTCCAAACTTGTTGGCGTTGTACCCGGAAGGATAACCATTCGGGAACAAAAAACACGCTGGGGCAGCTGCAGTTCAAAAGGAAATCTCAATTTTAACTGGAAGTTGATACTTGCTCCTGCCGAGGTGATGGATTATGTAGTTGTTCACGAGCTTTGTCACATGAAGGAATTAAATCACTCCTGGAAATTCTGGACTCTTGTTGAGAACATCTGCCCAAATTATAAGGAATACAGAAAATGGTTGAAGGAAAATGGAAGTCGGCTTAATATAGATTGAAGAAAAATCGAAACTGTATAAAAGTGTTGAAAATAGTCGGTATATTATATAAAAATGTACATTGATATCGACTCGGAGAAGTAATATACTGTTCTCTATATAAAGAATATTAGTTGTTATATTTACAGTTTAAGTTCAATAGTTTTTGTATTATTAAATAATATTGGGAGGTCAATATGCTTTACAAAAAGTATGGAAAAACCGGTAAAGACATTTCTGTAATTGGTTTCGGAGGAATGAGATTCCCAAAAGAGGGAGATACCTACAACTATGATAAATGTGCCGAAGTAGTTGTTAAGGCCAATGAACTCGGTGTCAATTATTTCGACACAGCACCAACCTATAATGATGAGCACAGTGAAAAAATAATGGGCCATGCTTTTAAAAATATGAAAAATCCATTCTATGTTTCAACCAAGAGCAGCCATAAGGATGGCTCCAAACTCAGAGCCCAGCTGGAGCTTTCTCTGAAAAGAATGAATTTGGAAAAACTTGATTTCTTTCATATCTGGTGTATTCTCAATATGGACGACTACAAGAGCAGAATGGTTAAGGGCGGAGCCTACGAAACGGCACTGAAGGCAAAGGAAGAGGGACTTATAGAGCATATTGTTTTCTCAACACATTGTAACGGTGATGAAATTGAAACAATTGTAAATGAAGATTGTTTTGAAGGCATGACGGTGGGCTACAATATTTTAAACTTCCCATTCAGGCAGAAGGGCTTACAGGCTGCTTACAAGAAGGGGCTCGGGGTGGCAACCATGAATCCCTTGGGCGGCGGACTTATTCCTCAAAAAGCTGACTATTTCGATTTTATAAGAAGCAGTGATGACAATACTGTTGTGGACGCCGCTTTGAGATTTAATGCATCCCATGATGAAATAACCACTGTTTTAGCCGGTATGAGCAGTGTTGAAGAGGTGGTTCAGAACTGTCATATAGGGGACAACTTGAAGAAATTTGATGGTAATAAGCTTAAAGAAATAGAAGGTATGCTGTTTAACTCAATGGATAAGCTTTGTACCGGCTGCCGTTACTGTGAGCACTGTCCAAAGAAAATACCCGTTTCGAAATATATGCTTTCCTATAACAACAAGATTCTTCAAAATGAACAGGAAGTTCTCAATAACTTAAAGTGGCACTGGGGTATTGAGAGCAAGGGTGTTAAGGATTGTATCGAATGCCGCATCTGCGAGAATAAATGTACCCAGC
>JAEYNI010000216.1 GCA_023412635.1 Bacillota bacterium | reverse complement strand
CAACCATTTCATATACTTTAGGAACACATTCCAATATACTTTGTATGATAATTCCGTTTTGATATTCTCTCTCAACAATGCTCTTATGTAGCCCGCTTCGAAAAAGCTTTAATACTTTGTTATCATTGATTTTGTATATTTCTGCTGTATTCCCCTGACCTATCATTTGTTCTTTCTCTACTTCCATATGTGTCCTCACTCTACGTTTATCCTAAGATTGAACCTTCTTGAAGGAAAAGTCATTATAGTTGGTTAAGTGTAAAATATGGTCCATAAGTACATAGCATATAACGATTAGTATTTTATAATACTCTCTTATCAATAACTCTCTTGGCTTTACCTTCACTGCGCTGAATGGATTTAGGTTCAACCAGCTTGATCTTTGCACTTATTCCAAGAGTGCTTTCTATCTCTTTTCTAATCTTTCTTTCGATATCCTCAAGCTTTTTTACTTCATCTGAGAATAGTTGTGGAGTAATCTCAACCTGTATTTCAAGAGTATCCAGATTATCCTTTCTATCAACAATCAACATATAATGCGGTGCTGTTTCACCTATTGACAGCAGAACACTTTCAACCTGTGAAGGAAATACATTTACACCTCTTATTATTAGCATATCATCAGTTCTTCCGGTTACCTTGCTCATTCTGACCTCTGTACGCCCACATTTGCAGGGTGTGTAGTTCAGTGAGGAAAGGTCTCTTGTTCTATACCTTATAAGAGGCAGACCCTCCTTGGTAATTGTTGTGAATACTATTTCTCCCTGCGAGCCCTCAGGCAAAACCTCTTCTGTTTCAGGATCAATTATTTCAGGTATAAAGTGATCCTCCGGAATATGCATACCACACTGGAATTCACATTCACAAGCCACACCCGGTCCAATTACCTCACTAAGGCCATAAATATCAATAGCTTTAATCTTAAGTCTTGCTTCAATTTCCTTCCTCATGCTTTCAGACCAGGGTTCTGCTCCAAATATACCTGCTTTAAGCTTTAAGTCTTCAGGCTTAATGCCCAGCTCCTGCATTTCCTCTGCAAGATATAACGCATATGAAGGTGTACAGGCTATATGTGTTGTTCCGAAATCCTGCATCAGCGACAGCTGAAGCTTTGTATTTCCTGAAGAAGTCGGTATAACAGTAGCTCCGAGATATTCTCCTCCGTAATGTGCACCCAGACCACCGGTAAAAAGCCCATAGCCATAGGATACCTGCAGGAAGGAGTCTTTTCCGGCTCCGGCTCCGGCAAAGGTACGAGCCATAACTTCAGACCAGACCTCAATATCATTCTTTGTGTAGCCCACTACTGTCTTTTTGCCTGTAGTACCTGATGAAGCATGGACTCTGACAATTTCATTCATGGGTGCGGCAAAAAGACCAAACGGATATGTATCTCTCAAGTCCTGCTTATAGGTAAAAGGTAAATGCTTCAAATCATCCACTGATTTGATATCTCCTGGCAAAATACCTTTTTGGTCCATCTTTTCCCTGTAGTGAGGTACATTGTTATATACCCTGTTAACTGTTTTAATGAGTCGTTCAGCCTGAACTTTTCTCATTTCGTCTCTGGACATACATTCATATTTCTCATTCCAATAAGACATAATACATTCCCTCCAAGATTAAGATATTTAGTTTTATATTTTTTGCCAAACATCCCACCCCGGAATGGCTTTCAGGGTTTACAGCAGGGCCGCCCCACACAAAAGCAATCGGCTAAATTTCTAACACTCAACTTCTATATTCAAACATCTAACATCTTCTTACTTCCATCTTCTTACTTTCAACTTCTAACCTCTAACTTCCAACCTCTAACATCCAACTTCCCACTTCCAACTTCTTACATCTAACATCTAATTATTGTACCCCTCTTCAAAGGCCTTCAGATTAACTTCCAACACCTTTGCAGGTACAACCTCGTGAATGGCATCAAGAAAAATCTGCTTATCTATTCCTGTTAGTCTGGCCATGACACCTAAAAGAACAATATTTACTGCTTTTATGGTACCGCAACGGCGTGCTATTTTCAGCGCATCCAAGGAGTATATGCTGTGACCTGCCCTTAGGGTAGCCAGAATATTCTCAGGATATTTCGCCTTACCTATAATAACAGGCATCGGATTGATTTCCTGTTCATTTATTATCATTTTACCATCTTTAGTCAGGTAATCAATCCATCTTAAAGCTTCCAGCTCTTCAAAGGCAATTATTATATCTGCCTCACCTTTTTCTATCAGCGGTGAAAACACTTTCTTACCGAACCTGACATAGGTTACAACACTTCCGCCTCTTTGAGACATTCCATGAACCTCGGAAACCTTTACATCGAAATTCATTTTCAGAGCAACATTACCCAGAATTCTGCTTGCTAAAAGCGTACCTTGTCCGCCCACACCAACTATCAATAAATTTAACTTATCCATATTAGCCACCAATCCCTTCTATTGCATTAAAGCTGCAAATTTTCGTACAAAGCTTACAACCAACGCAAAGTGCAGAATTGATTTCAAGGTGATCGCCTTTATCCACTATGGCAGGACATCCGATTCGCATACAGGCTCTGCAGGTTTTGCATTTTTCCTGATTAATCAGCTGACTGCCCTCAAATTTAACATTCTTCAAAAGTGCACAAGGTCTTTGTGAAATTATGACGGATGGCTCATCTGCTTCGATTTCTGCCTTAACAACTTTTTCAAATTCTTTTACATCAAAGGGATCAACCACTGTAACTCTCTCTATACCGATAGCCTTGCACAGGAGTTCAAGATCAACCTGCTTTGTTGGCTCTCCCTTAATAGTAAAGCCTGTGGTAGGGTTGTGCTGGTGTCCGGTCATACCTGTTATGGAGTTGTCAAGTATTAATACAGTTGAATTACCCTTGTTATAGACTACATCAATAAGTCCTGTTATTCCTGAGTGAATAAAGGTTGAATCACCGATAACTGCTACTGTCTTCTTGCCAAATTCACTGCCGCGAGCCTTCTCCAAGCCATGTGCAACACCTATGCTAGCACCCATACATATGCAGGTATCCATACATTCGTTTGGAGGAAGTGCACCAAGGGTATAGCAGCCTATATCTCCGCTCACATTCAATTTCAGCTTCTTCAGAACATAGTACATACCTCTGTGAGGACAGCCTGGACACATTACAGGAGGCCTTACCGGTATGGGTTGAGTAGTTGGAAGCTCAGATGCTTCAGACTTCTTGTCAAACAACTTTTCAGCAATTAACTGTGCACTAAGTTCGCCCATAACAGGAAGTTTCTCTTTACCGATAACTTTAATTCCCATTTTTAATATTTGATTTTCAAAAAATGGTTCTAGTTCTTCTACTACATATAATGTATTAACCTTGGAAGCAAAGTCGAGGATTAACTTCTCCGGAACCGGGTGCACCATACCAAGTTTCAATACAGATGCGTTTGGAGCTGCTTCCTTAACATATTGGTATGATATTCCACTTGTAATAATACCAACTTCCGGGCTGTTTAATTCTATTTTATTCAAATCACTGGAATTTGAGAATTCTCTGAGGGCTGCCATTCTTTTTTCAACTTCAACATGTCTTTTTCTGGCCATGGCAGGCATCATAACATATTTGTTGGCATCCTTAACATATTCCTTCAGCACAAAGTTTTCCTTATCACCAATCTCTACAGCGCTTTGTGAATGTGATACTCTTGTTGTAAGACGAACAATTACAGGACAGTCAAATTGTTCACTGATTGCGAAAGCATATTTTACGAAATCCTTACATTCCTGACTGTCTGACGGTTCAATCATCGGAACTTTTGAAGATCTGGCATAGAATCTGCTGTCTTGTTCGTTTTGCGAACTATGCATTCCAGGGTCATCAGCCACCATTATAACAAGCCCACCGTTTACTCCCGAATAGGATACCGTGAACAACGGGTCGGCTGCGACATTTAGTCCTACGTGCTTCATAGCGCATATTGCTCTTGCACCACCGATTGATGCACCTATGGCAACTTCAAGTGCTACCTTTTCATTTGGTGACCATTCAGAATATATTTCGTCATATTTTGCTATGTATTCAGTGATTTCTGTACTGGGCGTACCTGGATAAGCAGCTGCGACAGTACAGCCGGCTTCATATGCACCTCTTGCTACAGCTTCATTGCCAAGCATGAGCTTCTTCATCTTAACCTCCATCCGCGTGACCCCTCACGCTAAATTAGTATAAATTAATCCATTTATCTCTATAATATTTTAATAATTTATAGTGCTAAACCATTGCTATTATTATAATGGATAATTTTTATAAAAGTCAATTACAATCAGCACCGAAGGCCGATTGTAATTGACTAGGTACGGGAGGTATTTGTTTCATAGAAATCATTCTTCATATGTAGTTATTCATCATAAATAATTTCAAGTTTAATTTTATCGTAAACATCTTTAGAATTCCTTGATAGCATATAAGGCGATAAAAGCAACAGTTCCATCATATTCACCCTGTATTTTTTATTTTTTTTGCCCTCTTTAGGATATAACTCATAATTAACTACATTTCTTAAAATAATCGGAACCATTATTCCGTTACTGCTTAAAAAATTCAATTCCAGAGTCTCAATTTTTGAATCCTGACGATTAGTCCAATATGGCTTGTAACCAATTGCTATGAGCTTTCCCTCAATGCCGAGATCCATACTTCTCAGGGTATATTGATTCCTAAGCATATCTGAAAATAGGTTTTTTAACCTGTCAATATCCATGTAATTCAAGTACTACTCCCCCTTAGAAAAGCAATAAACGCTCTAAGATATATTATGTTGTGTAAACCTTTTATGTTACAGCATATACTTTTTAATGGTATCCTTGGAAATTGATAGAGCTACAATCTGTTTTTATTTATAAAGATTGCAGATTTGTAATAAAAAGATTGGAGATTATATATGGTGTGAGCAATATTTTGTGATATAATTTTATGATGATAAAAATCAAAAATTTATAATGAGGTCTTCAATGAATACTAGAAAGTTTACCTATGTTACTACCTTAGTGCTGGGAATGTTTCTTTTTGTACTTGGAACATTCTTTTTGTTTTATATAAATAGCGTCGCTCCGGAACAGGGTTCCAATTCATCCATTCCACAAATTTTCAACGGACTCAGCGGAGCGAAAAAAAATGAGCCTATGAATTTTCTTGTACTTGTAGGAGATAAATCCAGTGGCAATACCGATTCAATGATGGTTGTAAATTATGATCCAAACTCAGCTGATAATGGTGAAGCACCACAGATTAGTATTGTTACCATTCCGCGTGACACAAATGTCAAATTGAAAAATAATATTCTACCAAAGATTAATGCTGCCTATGCAGCTGGCGGTCGTGAGCATGACGGCGCAAAGTATGCCTCCGAAGTTGTCAGTAATCTGACTGGTATTAATATTAATTATTATGTTCACGTAAATATTTCCTCTATAAAGAAAATAACCGATATGCTTGGAGGAGTCAATTTTGATGTTCCTGCAGATTTAAGGTACCAGGACCCTACCCAGGATCTTTATATAGACCTGAAAAAAGGCTATCAGCTATTGGATGGGGATAAGGTTGAGCAGTTACTGAGATTTAGAAAGCCTAATGAAAGATTGTACTCACGAGAAGAGTTGAAAGAGTTAAGACAATTCTATGATGGCAGTGATATTAAACGGACTGAGATGCAGGTTAAATTTATAAAAGCTTTTATAGGACAGAAACTTAATATTCAATATCTTCCCAAGTTCAATTCAGTGTTAAATTATGCCTTTGAAAATATTATTACAAACATGACCCTGAGCGATGCACTTAAGCTTACTTCGGGTGTTATCAACATCTCAACCGACAGCTTCAATTCCTTCAGGCTGGACGGAGAGGACAAGATTATCAGCGGAGGGTGGTTCTATGCCTACAACGGCAAAATATTAAATATTGATACTAAGGAATCACTGCCGGCCGAAGACATTGTTGCCAAATACTTCAAATCAGTAGGAGGAATAGCTACCCCCTCAGAATTATTTGTTCCTGACAATAATAACGAGGATGAGCCAGCAAAATCCACAAAGAAACCTGTAACCCCTGAAAAAAAGAACCCTTCAAATGCTGAAACCGATTCAAAGGGAACAGGAAAAGACAAGCCTTAGTCCAGTTAGGCTGGACACACCACAAAAAACGCTGGACGAAGTTATATCATCCAACGCTTATTATTAGTTTTATTAACTAATGAGTAGGTATTATCAAGGCGCTCTACAACACTAAAATAGAGAATACTATTTATGTCTTGGTGCTCTTTTTACGAGTACGGCTGCTTTTGTGATGGCGGCAATAACATCAACTTCAAACTGATTTCTGAGGGAATTAACCTTGGAATATAATTCACCCTTCTCTGTGGCGATGTATTTTGGAGGGAGATCATTCAGCGCAAGGGCTGCTATATCCATCTTGCACATTTCACATTTGCACACATTAATATCATCCAGTACACCTTCCATTAAATTGAGCACTACTTCTTCCATATAATTCTTTAAAATAACCATTTCTATCCTCCTTAGGTAAAACTCGTGGAAAAGTATTAATTTAAAATGTCGTAACAGGTTTATGACGACATTCTCGGCACCAAATATTTATATTATTCGTTATAATTTTCATAAATCCTTTAATTTGCTTATAAGATTTAATATTTCTAAAGAAATATCTTTAGGCACAGACTTTCCCGTCCATATTTCAAAGGCTGAAATACCCTGATTAATAAGCATTCCAAAACCGTTTTTTATTTTACAGCCCCTCTCTTCAGCCTGTTTTAAAAACTGGGTTTTTTCAGGGGTATATATTACGTCATACACCAATTGCTGTTTCTGAAATTCGAAGGTGTAATCAAAGGGAGTTTTTACTGCATATGTGCTCATTCCGGCGGGAGTAGTGTTTATAATAATATCACTACTCAGAAAATCACGACTAAAATCTGCTGCTTCAGGAACTATCCCTGTTACAATGTTACCAAAATTGTTTTTTACCAGTGCAACAATATTCTGAGCATTTTCAAGGGTTCTGTTTACAATGACCAGCTGACGTACACCTTCTGAAGCCAGTCTGATTGCCAATGCTCTTGCCGTCCCTCCTGCTCCCAGCAGCATTACCCTTTTTCCGGTGAAACCTGTAGCGAAGGAATCCTTGAAATCTCTTGTGAAGCCTTCGGCATCTGTATTGTACCCCTTTAATTTTCCGTTTACATTTTTTACGGTATTGACAGCCCCCATAAGCAGGGCATCAGTTGATACATCATCCAAATATTTTATTACATCCTTCTTATAGGGTACTGTAACGTTAAAACCGGTGAAATTCTGAGCTTTCAGACCATTAACCGCCTTCTCCAGCTCTCCCTGGTTTACCCGTATAGGTACATAAACTGCGTTTATATTAAATTCCTTGAATAACGTATTATGAATGTATGGAGATTTTGTGTGCTCTACCGGACAGCCGATTAGTCCGAAAAGTCCTGTTTTCCCATTTACAGTATCAACTAACTTCATTGAAAATCCTCACAATCTTTACTTTTTATATCTGTTTTTTTCAATTACCAGCCTGTTTTTCTTCCAAACCTCTCTCTTTCTAAGGTGATGCTCCAGCTTTTTCATATAACCTGCCAATATAAGTTTTTCAGGCCATCTTTTAAGGCGGACATAAAGGATTTCCTTTTTGTCTATGGGCTTGACAAGAATGGTCAGCATATTAGCCTTATTACCGCCGTGAATATCAGTAAATATCTGGTCTCCGACTACGGCAATGCTTTCAGGTTGGAGTTCCAGCTTTTCAGCTGCCATCAGAAATGCCCTGCCCGAAGGTTTATAGGCTCTGTGTATTGCTATAACCGCAATATCCTTATTAAACCTGACAACACGCTTTTCGGATGCATTTGATAAAATGCATACTTTGAAACCTTTGTTCTTCAAGTCTCTTATCCAGGTCATGGCATTTTCATCAGCATCCTTACTGTGCATTGGGACAAGTGTATTGTCTATATCAAGGATTAAACCTTTTATTCCTTTATTTTTCAGCATGTCCAAGTCTATATGTCTGATGCTGTCGCAGTACAAATCAGGATAGTATTTTTCAATCATTTGCTATATTCCTCCATATCAATTTTTAATGATAACAAAAGAATGGGCGTTACACAATATAAGAATTACTTTTATTATCCATCCTGCAATTAATTTCAATACTATATATTTAAATTTGATGGATTATGTCTTGATCGGTCTTTTCGAATTCAAGCAATCCGTTTTCGAGACAAATCATCAAATCAAGTTTTTTGACAATACCGTTAAAAAATTTAATTTCAATAAGCTCTCCGGGTGAATTTATGTCATCTCGAGAATATTGTGAAACCACAACACCTCTTCCAAACTTTGAATGCCTTACAATAACACCTTCAGCAAAACCATCTGTCAGTTTCTTCTTCAGCAGGACAGCAAGCTCCTTTAGAAACAAGGATGGAGAAACCCTGTCTCCATTAGCTGCAGTTGGATAAATCATAAAAAGGCTTTGTCTTGCCCTTGTCATTCCTACATAGTATAGCCTTCTCTCTTCCTCCAGTAAAGATAAGTCCTTAGCATCAGCTGCCTTTTCAATAGCCTTCTCTCCCGGAAGCTCACTGTTTATAAGGTCTATCATGAATACACAATCGTATTCCAGTCCCTTTGATGAATGTATGGTACTTAGTGTAATTTCTAGAATCCCTTCGTCGTTATCCCAGTTATTACTTCCTTCAAAAAGCTTTTCCAATTCAGCTAATCTATCAAGAAATTCAACAATTGTCTGGCAGTTTAAGGCTATACCCTGTAGAATTTCAAACAGTCTGGATATATATTCATACGACAGACCTACCAGAGAGCAGTATTCCTTAACACTTTCCGAATACTTAAAGTTATTTTTAATATATTGCAAAGCGTTAATAGGAGGCTTTTTTGCAAGGTTTAAAAATTCCAGTTTCAGCTTAAACAAGCCTTCTATCTGAAAGAGTTTCAGTTCAACACCAGCCATAATACGGTCAATAACCGGCTTGCCCGCATCTCCTG
The DNA here is from genome assembly GCA_023412635.1 of Bacillota bacterium. Classification (GTDB taxonomy): domain Bacteria; phylum Bacillota; class Clostridia; order Acetivibrionales; family DSM-1351; genus Ruminiclostridium. The sequence continues at coordinate 11,304 of JAEYNI010000216.1, read as the reverse complement.
TCATGGCGCACTCCAGCATTGCCTTGGATATATATCTGTTCATTCTGTAATATATTTTGGAGAAGGCTTCAACATCCTGAGGATCCAATGCAAAAATCAAAAAAGCTGAAACTTCCTGCACCAGCCAGTGCTTGAAAAAGAACAATCTGTTCTGTCTTAGTCTGAAAGGAATCCCGTTTCTATTGAGTATATCAGCTGAAAGAACTGATGACAGATTATTCCGGTAAAGAATTGCAATTTGCTTTTTTCTCCCCTTTAAGTATGTTTTTGGCTTTATATGTGTGTTTTGCTCTATGTCCGAAAGCTGTGAAAAACTGATCAGCTTATCCAGAATAAACTGAAGCTGATCACGTTGGTCAAGTGCTTTGATTATTTCAGGCTCGGTCAGCTTTCCATTCAGTGTAACATGGTTTTTATCATATCTGTTTTTGTTATTTTTAATGAATCTGCTGCTGAGACTTACAATATTCTCAGTTGAGCGGTAATTGTTTTCAAGCCTGAATATGCTACAGCCTCGGAACTGTTTCTCGAAGTCCAGAATGAACTGGGGGTGGGCACCTCGGAAACCATATATGGATTGGTCATCGTCTGCAACTATAAACAAGTTCCTGTGTCTTTCACTCAACAGCCTGATTATTTCAAACTGGATTTTTGACAAATCCTGCCCTTCATCCACCTGGATATAGCTGTAGCTATTTCTATAATGCTCAAGAAGCTCAGGATATCTTGATAAAATGCTGTACGCATAGGTCAGCATATCGTCAAAATCTATTAACAGATTGCTTTTTTTATAGTCCTCGTAAGACTTGTAAATTTGTTGGAATCTTTTTGTTGTGAAGGTTAAACCATCAAAGTCCTTAATCAGGCTGTTTTTAACAAGTCCTATTTCATTAATAAGGGTTTCAAGCTCATCATCATTAATTTTTGAGTTGTTAATGCTTTGGTAGATTTCTTTTAGCAGCTGATGCTTATTTATTTCCTGGTCATTGCCTTCTATCCTGCGAAGCCTGCGGCCCTTTATTCTCTCATAGTCCCTGACTACTCTATTGCAAAAGCTGTGAAGTGTTGCAAAATGTACCCTTCCGGTAATGTCACTTCCATAAAGCTTGTTAAAGCGCCTTTCCATCTCAAGCTGGGCCGCTTTGTTAAAAGTAAGAGTCAGTATATTTTGAGGCATAACGCCTGCTGTCTTTACCAAATACGCGACTCTGGCTGTTATTACGGTGGTTTTTCCCGAGCCGGGACCAGCCAGAATCAATGCTGGTCCGCCTTTATGGCTGACTGCATTCTTTTGCTCCTCATTTAAGTCTATATTATGTTTGTTTTTAAGAGTGTTATAAAAGTCCAAGTTATCCTTCCAGTCTATTGTTATTTGATATTCCAGGAGCACCAAAAGTTATTCAATCTGGCTTTTAACTCATCTGTACTCCTGACTGTAATGTTATGCTCCCAGTGCTTGGGAAACAGATTTTTATAATTTCTTTGTGAAAACCTTTCATCAATAAGAAGTACCATTCCCCGGTCATTTTCCGAGCGAATAACACGTCCTGCCGCCTGAAGCACCTTGTTCATACCGGGAAACATATAAGCATTCTCATACCCCATGCCATTTTTCCTGTTGAAATAATCCATAATAATATCCTGTTCAACACTTATCTGCGGCAGGCCCACCCCAATGATTATAGCTCCTATAAGTCGGTCTCCCTTAAGGTCAATTCCTTCGGAGAAAATACCTCCCAGCACTCCGAAGCAAACCATAGCTTCAGAATTATCGGACTGGAATCTATTGAGAAAGCTCTCTCTTTCCTCTTCAGACATGGAGTTCTCCTGTATAAAGGAATTAATATCAGGGTATTGTTCGGTAAATCTGATATACACCTCATTCATATACTTATAGGACGGAAAATATACAAGATAGTTACCTTTACGCATATCAACTGCAGTCTTTATTATTTCAACAATTGTATCATAACTGTTCTCACGATTTTTATATTTTGTAGAAACATCATCATCCACCAATAGACAGAGTTTGCTGTTGTCAAAAGGTGAACAGAGATTTATGTTATAGTCGTCCTTGTCACCGCCCAGGATATCAATATAATAGCTTAAAGGTGTCAAAGTGGCCGAAAAGAAAACCGCTGTCTTTCCCCTTTTTACCGCTTCAGCTAACAAAAAGGATGGGTCTATGCAAAAAAGTTTTACCCTGACCTCACTTCGGACGGCTTCAATAAATGTTACATATCTGTGGTCGAAAAACTCAGATATTTTCAGGAAGGCTATTGCATTAAAATATGCCTCCAACAGCAGGTCAAACCCCTCAATTCCTTTATTCTGATTTTTAACAATCCATTCCTCGGCCTCTGATATAAAACGGTTAAGCAATTTGTACAACTCGCTGAGCTCACCCTTGTTTATTATAAAACCGTCCTCGGTGCACTGTTTTCTGAGTGAGATCATATAAGTATTTATCTTTCCCAGAACCTTTGCTATTTTAGGCTGATGGTTTTTTATAGCCTTTCTGGCCTCATAAAAAGTTGTTTTGCTGATCTGAGCAGAAAACATTTCTCTGGCCCTGTCTACAAGATTATGTGCCTCATCTACAAGGAAGGCATAGTCACCGTCGTTATTTAGAAAAAATCTCTTTAAATACACTCTTGGATCAAAAACATAATTATAGTCGCATATAATACAGTCAGCCCAAAGTGAAATATCTAAAGCAAATTCAAAAGGGCATACCTTGTGCTTTTCAGCGTACTGTTCAAGTATCTCTCTGGAGAGATACTCCGAGTTATTCAATATATCAATCAAAGCAGTATTGACCCTGTTATAATGCCCTTTTGCATATTCACAAAAATCCGGATTACAGTTGACTTCATTCTGAAAACATATTTTCTCCTTGGCAGTCAGGGTCAAGGTTCTGAATTTCAGGCCCCCGGCTCTCATTTTTGTAAAAGCCTCTTCTGCAACCTGTCTGGTAATGGTTTTTGCAGTCAGGTAAAATATTTTTGAGATGTGCTGTTCTCCAAAGGCTTTCACCGCTGGGAACAACGTAGATATAGTCTTTCCGATTCCGGTGGGGGCCTGTACAAAAAGCTTTTTCTCCTGCATTATGGTTTTATAAACTGCAACGGCCAGTTCTCTCTGTCCTTTACGGTAATTCTCAAAAGGAAACTGAAGTTCCTTGATGGACATATCTCTTAGTGTGTTCCAGCTATCTGACATACTTGCCCAGACCATATACTTATCCAAAAGCTGACTCATATACTCCTGAAGTTCCTTCAGGGTAAAGGCTTTTCTTATTATTTTCTTCTCTTCTGTTTCAATATGAAAATATGTAAGCTGGACAAAAATATCATTTAAATCATTCTGAACGCAATAAATAAAGGCATAGCATTTTGCCTGTGCCCAATGTAGCAGACTGAAATCATCATCTATGTATTCAAGGGGCCTTGCTGTGGACTTTATTTCGTCAATAATTATTCCGTCAGTTTCAGTAATTATTCCGTCAGCCCGCCCCTCAAGTCTTATTGTAAAGCCCTGAAGTTGATAATCATATGACAAAAATACCTCTTTGGCATAGTTATCGCCGCTTTCCTTCTGTATTCTCTGATGAATTCTGGTGCCTTCCAGCATCCGATTTGAAGAAACCAGCCTGTTATCTATGTCTCCTGACCTTAGTACCAATTCCACCAGATTTCTGATAGAAATCTTTATCTGTGCTTTTTCCATACGCATCCTTAAGTTTGCTAACTAATTTACTACTGATAATAAGATAATTATACTACAAATCGAACAAATGTTCAATTTTCAATTTCAAGAGTAACTACAGCAACCTCAAAGTAATTTAATATAATACTCTAGCCTGATAAATAAAAAACTTATACAAGACTTTCGACTTCTTCTTCTGTAAGTGTAATATCAGCAGCTCCCATGCAATCATAAAGCTGTTCAAGATTTGTACATCCTATGATAGCCGAGCCGTTCAATTTGTTATCTATTATATAATTCAAAGCCACAGCGGTTCTGCTGTAACCTTTTCTTTTGCATAGATTAATTAAGTTGTTAAAACGGTTGATATTCTCCAGTGTTATAAATTTCAGAAGCTTTTTAGGTACATATTCCAGACCATTTTCACTAGCTTTGGAAAATAATCCGTTAGCCTGTGAAGAAAATGCCATAACCGGAATCCCCATTTCGAGATATTGATTATATTCTTTTGAGTTCATACAAACAAGAGTCGAATCGTTAAAATTCTGTGGAAAGCACTCAGCAAGACTCCACTGGATTTGTGAAATTACAAGCCTGGTTTTATTGTTTTTATCAGCATAAGCATTAGCTTCCAGGATTCTGTCACAGGTCCAGTTTGATACACCTACAGCTCTTGTTTTTCCCATCTGAACCAGTAAGTGCAAAGTATCCATAATCTCATTAACAGGTTTGTTAATATCATCTCTATGCAAGAGGTATAAATCTACATAATCGGTTTGTAATGCCTTGAGACTATGGTCCATATCACTGAGTATTTCTTCTTGCGACAAACGTGATACTCCGTCTTCGGTGGGGTGTCCGCCCTTGGTAATCAGTATAACTTCATTTCGATTATTTTTTGACTTTATCCAGGCTCCAATAGTGCGTTCACTAGCCGAATGACCATTTTCAAGCCAATCACAATAAACTCTTGCGGTATCAATGGTATTTCCGCCTCTTTCAAAATACTTATCCAACATTTCGAAGGATTTTTGTTCATCAAGAGTGGTGCCAAAAGGTACTCCCCCCAGAATAATTCTGGACATTTTCATTAGTTTATTGTCTGCGTCATATAATTCGAAGTATTTCATGGGACAGACCTCCCTTATATGTAAATAATATCTCTCATCTACGCGCACAGCGCGAACACAAATATGCATCTTTCATCCTAATACTCCATTATTTAAATGTTACTTTATCCATAATAAAAATTCAAGCCTGTTAAGAATTTCTTGACAGGCTTGAATGATGTTTCTTAAGCGTTAGCTCCAGGTGAGAAGGTTGAGCAATCGGTTTCCTGAGTACTTGAGGCGTTTCTTGGTTTTACTTCGATTTGCTCTGCTGCGCAGTGATCGCCTTGCATATAATAAGTGCAAGTATTAACAATACATTTTATTCCTTGATTTGGATGATCCATTTTTTTAACCTTCATATAAAATTCCTCCACTTAAATTTTATTTATTTTCAAGCTAATAAATATTATTTGATAAAGAGGAATTTTTATTCAAATCATATTTTTACAATTCCTATGACATACTCATAAGTATATTTAATTAATAGGTTGAGTTTATAAATTTATTACCTTCTTGCCTTTCCGGTTATATGTTCAATACTGATTTTCATTACTTTAGTTGTGTCTATTTCCTTTTTAATATAATCCATGCCCTTATTAAGAAATTCAGCCGCATACTTTTCGATCAACACAGCCAGAGCCATTTCCTTCTCTTTTTCAAACACTTCTGAGCACCTTCCAAATACAACTGTACTTATATATCTGTAGCTGAATTTTTCCGGAATGGGTTCAGAATCTCCAATTACGCAAAAGGATACCTTGTTATTCTTAGAAATATTATTTAATTTGGCTCCTTCCTGAGCACAGTGAAAATATATACTTCCGTCTGAATAGGCATAATTCAAGGGCACTCCGTATGCATACCCATTTTCTCCAGAGGTTGAAAGAATTCCGTATTGAGCCTCCTCCAACAATTTGAGTGCTTCTTCTTCACCAATCTGTCTGTCACTTCTTCTCATTTCCTTAAACATGTTTCCGCCCCCGTTCTTATATGTTATTAATAAAATTAAATGCTTAAAACTATTATTTTTTCAATATGCCTTTATCAATTGATGTCTCAATAATTTCTTTAGCTAGCTGCCATAATTCCGGTGCGTGCTGTTCCAGCATGCTATTTCTTTTAATAACTTTTTCGCTGGTTACACCCGGCTTCTGCCAAGTATGACCCTTTGTATTATAATTTAACAGTAGTGGCTGAAGCCTATCCAGGCATGCAGCGAATTTGGCTTCTGATGTTCTGAGTTCTTCGAATTCTCTCCATAGTCCATAAATTTCCTCCGCCTGATCCCGGGGTAAGATATTGAATAGCTGCTGTGCCGCTTTCTCCTCTCTCTCCGCTTTATCCTCACAACCCTTCTCATCATAGCAGAAGGTATCTCCTGCACCTATTTCGACTAGATCATGTACGAGTATAAGTTTTAAGACTTGTAAGAGATCCAGATTTTTATCAACTGAATATTCTGACAATAGAATAGCCATAGCAGCCATATGCCAGGAGTGTTCAGCATCATTCTCATTTCGGTCTGTCCCTATGACAATATTCTGACGAAAAATATTCTTGAGCCTATCTATCTCAGTGATAAACTGTATTTGTTTCATTAAGCGTTCATTCATTAGTACTACTCTCCGTTTCATATTACATTAAACATAACATTATTCTAACCTATAAATACTCTCCGCAAACTCTCATAAATCTCATGAAAGCAAATGTAAGAACCACAGATATTATCAGCATTCCGATAATATAAACAATAGCAAGGAAAGGAACAAATATCAATACAAAGGCAAAAAGAAATGCAACCTGTAAATACAAAAACTGTTTCCACCTGTTACCGGCTTCATCTACAATGTGACCGATACCTTTATTTTTAGCCATTACAATAATACCTTGAAATAAATAGTACACTACCAATATGCTTAACATTATAGTTACGATAGCTATAGGAATTCCCAACAGTCCCCATGGGCCAAGGTTAATGCCGTTGGTCTGGCTGGGCTTCTCATATATCGAGAAAAATGAAAGAATCAGCATTCATTTTATTAATTTAATATTAATTGCCTACTATTATATACCTGTTTCTCTCAGCTTCTCGGTGATTTTATTAATTCTTGCGTCAAAATCCTTACCATTGAATTCGGAAAGTCTCATCTCACTGACTATTTTTCCATCGCACATAAACATAATACGCTGGGACCACGCCGCTACCGATGCATCATGAGTTACTAGTATAACAGTTGTACCATCAGTGTTGATTTCTGAAAATATTTCCATAATCTCCTGTGCAGATTTTGAATTTAGCGCACCAGTAGGTTCGTCACCAAAAATAACTTTTGGATTGCTCATAAGTGCGCGGCATATTCCCGCACGTTGAAGTTGTCCTCCCGAAACCTGTGTAATATCACGCTTTTCCAATCCCTCTATGCCGACCTTTTTCATAAGGGTTCTTGCCTTTTCGGTAATCTTTGAGGCATCTTTCCTATTGTCTCGCATTGAGGTCAGAATTATATTGTCAAGAATATTAAGATTTTTTAGTAAAGTCGGCTGTTGAAATACAAATCCCATTTTTCTTCTGCGCACATCTGCAAGCTCATTTTCCTTGAGTGCTGATAAATCGCAGCCGTCAAAAGTTACTTTACCGCTGTCAAAACTGTCCATTCCGCTCAGAGCAAACATCAGTGTGGATTTTCCTGAGCCGGAAGGTCCCATAACTGCAACAAACTCGCCTTCATTAATTTCAATAGACACTCCGTCAAGTGCCTTGCACTTTTCATGTCCCTCACCAAAATATTTATCTATTCTTTCACCGATAATAATCTTATTCATATGCTACTCCTTTATATTTTCAGATATTTTTATTTGTCCCACACCCCATGTCCCGATAATTGTTGCGAAAAGGACCGAACCGATCATCATTAGCGGACAAAGCAGATACGTCATAATCGGATTAACCTCAAACTGAAACGACGATGCTCCTAATGAGGTAATTATCATACCCGCCAGTACCGCTCCTAAAGTATTTGCCAGAAGCGTACCTAAAGCAATTCCGATAATCAGAACAAATACAGAACGAGAAACATACTGAGTAATAATATCCTTTTTTGTAAACCCTAATGCTTTGACTGTAGCAATAGAGTATTTATCCTTTGATACAAGCATTTTTATAAACAAAAGAGTAACCAGTATTGTTATTATCAACGCAACAGCAATTGATACCAAGGAGGCCTTTCCAATGGAATTGATTGTAGGGCCGAAGGTTTGTTTGCTATATCCGTCGATATCTTTAATCTTTGCATAATTGAATTGGTCGGTATATTCCGAAATCTTATCGGATAAAAGTGATTTGTCAAAAAGTCCCACCGAGATAGTACACCACATAATTCCTGAAGTGTCATCAGCAAAAGCAGCTTTTGCTGATTTACCACCGTTGGTAATGTCGGAATAAGTTCCACAAACTTTGAAATCCATATTCTCTCCATCAATTACCAGAGTAATAACCCCGCCTACCTTTATCCCCAGTTCATCTGCGTTTATAACTGAAAGAGCAATTTCATCTGGTGAGGTCGGTGCACTTCCCTGAGAGTATTTTATTGGGAATATCGAATGGTCCCCCAGTTCAATTTTTATACGTTCCTCCGAGCCATCCGGCTTTTTTACTTTAAAGGCTTTTGTGGTAAGGACGACATAACTAGATATGGAGCTGTCGTTCTCCAGTTTCTCTGCTATTCCGGCGGCTTTCGCCAGGATATTATCAGTCTGCTGAATGCCAATGAGAATATCGCTTTTTCCTACCCCCATATATTGGATGAAATCTTCTGAGTCAATGGTATTGTACAGGTTCTGAGGGACAATAATAATAAACGAAGAAATTACAAGCACCGTCAGCATTGTACCGTATAGCCCTTTTCTTGCGAGCACATCCTTGATGCCGAGAAAAACATTCGTTTGGAGCAGCCTGTTTTTACTGAGATGGAAATGCTTTGCTCCGGCGGTCTTTTCCTGTGAAGTTCCAAAGCGTATTGCCTGGGCAGCAGATATTTTCCGAAAACGTTTCAGCACGCCACTTACATAGGCAATGATTGCAAGGAATACAAGCAATACTCCCATTATTCCAAAAAGCATTGCGAAAGAGGAATTTTCACTCTCGCCCATATAAAGCCGAATGTTTTCAAGAAGCATACCCCTGAAAACAGAGGATAGTGTAAATCCGAGAATACAGCCAACCACCGAAAGAGCGGCATATTTTGCAAGGTATATTTTCTTAATATGGGCTACTCGCAGCCCTATAGCTTTCATAACACCTATTTCGCGGTAGTCATCTTCTATTTTAGCTAGAAGTGTAAAGCGTATACACATAAATGCAATTGCGACCACAAGGGCGCTTACAAGTAGTATTACGGCTATCATCAGCCCGTCATTAATTGCATTAATCATTTTAAAAAGCGGATATGTAATGGTAGGCCCATTTGCTTCAAGACCTGCCGAAGTGTAAGCTGTCTCGAAGGCACCCAATGTCGATAGATCCTTTAATCTGAATTCAATCAGATCCTCGGTATTTCCAAGACTTTTTATTTCGGCATAATCATTTGCGTTGACTAGAAATCTCTTTGAGGAGGCAAGGGTGGAATTCATCTGCGAATCGCGGAGAAATCCAGCGACAGTAAATTCCTTTCCTCTAATCACAGCCAGATCGCCTACTTTTGCGGTATTGTCCTTCATATAGCATATAGGGACATAGATTTCTCCATCCGAGACATTAATTACATTTCCATCAAGGTCAAGGAGATAATCAAATTTCTCGCTTTGTGTACACAAACCGTTGTCCTGAACATTATCTGCAAGTGAGTTATTACCAATTAAAAATTCTGCGCTGTCAATATTGAGAAATTCAAGGGCCTGAAAATCATCAACATAGCTGTTTTGCTCTGCGAAAGTCTTAAGCCGGGCTTTATCAATTGTCCCCGAATGCATCTGCATAAAATGCGGGGTTTTTGCCTGAGACATTAATGTATCTATTGCATCGGACAAATTCACGATAAGTATAGCAGATAGAGAGACAAGCAAAGCTGCTGCTACAACAAATATCATTGTTGTAAGCGTTATCAGTTTGCTTTTTGATAGGTCTTTACTAATTATTCTAAAATACATAAATTTCCCTCTGCATAAAGCTTCTTCCTGACTAAGATTCAATCATAATCACAGAAGCAACTCATTTTTCCCCTTCCTTTGGATTTATGAACAATTGTACAAGGTACATCAGACTTCCGCTTTCAGCACCAAGCATCCTTTCCAAATTGTAAGCAAACGCCCGTATACGATTATTAAGTTCTTCATACGTCATTTCAACCATATCATCATCAAAAATCATGCTGATATATGCTACAATCATTTCCATACATTCATACGGGTAAGGAGTGGTGAATATCCCCTGCTCAATACCGTCACGGATTATGCCCGCAAGGATTGGAGTAACGCCATTGATAATGGCCTTTTGCGTCTTCTGATGCATAAGTGCGTTCTGAGGCCTATGAATATGCTCTATTATTTCCTTTCCGTCACCGCTGCTTATATTCAAAGCCATCACCACGCGCAAAATACGCTCGATTACTGGTATACTCCTGTCGCTGGCTATTTTCTGCGCTGCGGCCAAAATCCTCACATTATAACGTTCTATCAGAGCGTCCATAATATCCTCCTTTGATTTGAAGTGATAATATAGCGTTCCCCGTGCAATTCCAACCTTTTCGAGAATATCATTTGTACTTGTGCCGTCAAAACCCTTTTTCCCAAAAAGCTCATTAGCCGCGTCAAGTATTTCATTCCTGCGTTCCTCGGCTTCTTTTACTACTCTCATTTAAAACACCTTCCTTTAGACCGACTGTCTATCTATAAATAATAACACACTGGTTAAAGTTGTCAATAGAGGGTTATATTCTAATATAAGCAAGATATTAGTGCTAATATACGCTGATATCATAAAACAATCTTCATATTTTATATGATACTTGCGTGCCTTTCAGGACCCGCATTTTACTATTTTAGGTACAAAAAGGGGCTGCTGCACAATGAATAAAATTACTCATTGTGCAGCAGCCCCGACACGCAGAGGTAATAAAATCTTATCTGTAACCTATGCGTTATAATTATAATTAGTTGACTGGATGTGGATTTTAGAAATTTTCCATGAAATAACCTTTAATTCTATGAATACCACGCTTACTCATTTGCACAGGTGAAAGCTACTCCTGAATGCAGAATGATATTCGCATATGGCATACATTCTCCTGTCCTGACAACGGCTTTACAACTTTTTGTCATTTCTTTAAATTCTATATGAGGAACTAAATTTATCTTTACCGGACTAAACATTTCGGTCATTTTTTTATATAAAACCGGATTATCATTTATCATTTCAGAAGCAATAGTTACTTCTTCAACTTCCAATTCGTAAAGAACGGTTTCAAGAACATCAAGAAAGGAGGGTAAA
>JAEYNI010000207.1 GCA_023412635.1 Bacillota bacterium | reverse complement strand
TGCCAGCGATGCCACTAAACATGCCGTAAGAGGCTCATTGGCAAGAGGACCGTGGAATAAATGCGGAAATTACCATTACAAATTACAATTCCTAGGGTATATTCTTCACTTTTCAATGTGCAATACTATTAAATCATTTTTCATAACTTAGTTAACACTATCCCGTCGTATCCCACTTCCTCCGGTGAAAACGGTGTTTTAGCGCATATCAATTTACCACATCTTTTAAAATAAACCCATAAGCTATCAAAACTATTCCAAGCCCGACCACATGATAGCAGCCACATTAAACAAGGCATGGGCGCACCAGACATCATTAACAAACGGCACAAACCACGCAGCCACAAGCTTTTCTACCGGATCTATCAACAGGCAGCAGCCGCCGGCTCCCTCATGGAAAAAGGTACCCTCCGAATACATTGAAGACAAATTACGTCTTAAATCCGGACCCAATCCATAGGGTCGGTATACTCCTTCAGCGCCCCAGCAGTAGTCCTTTATATCAGGAGTCGTGTGCAAAGCAGTCATTTTTTCTACTGCTTTTCTGCTTAATATCCGTTTTCCGTTATAAGTACCTTTGTTAAGCAACATGGAACCAAATTTGCAAAGATCAAGAGCTGTGGAATGCAATTTGCCTCCTGTACCTGGGATCTTATCCCAGATTCCATTCTCCAGTTTTTCTCCGGCAAGAGCAGAGTTAATCTGCTTTTCCATCCGCTCATTTCTTACTGCATGTCGTCTAGCGGTTTCAACCGTTAAATCAAAAAAAGTGTCTTCCATTTCACAAGGTTTTACTATATTTTCAATTATGTACTTGTCTGCAAAGGTACCACTAACACGGGATACTACCTCGCCAAGGATAACATAGCCAAAACTGCAGTAAGCCCATTCTTCGCCCGGTTGTTTTCTCATACCTGATGAAAGTGCTGCTTCAATCCAATCATCACCCTTCATATGTTCAATAAAGCCCCAGGGAGATACAAAGTACTTATTGTCGAAGCATCCTGGGTCTGCCATTAACCCGGAGGTATGTGTCAATAAGTGAGCAATATTGATTTTATTAAAGGGCGGGGCCTTAAACTCGTCTATAAAGTCACCTACAAATTGATCCAGGCGCATTTTACCATCCTCAACCAGTTGAAAGATAGCTGTTGCACAAAAAAGCTTAGTTATAGATGCTAAATTTTGAATGGTATCAGGTTGAACAAGCCTGTCATCATCATCTTTATAAGATAATTTACCTAGAGCATTATTGGCAAAAACCTTGCCATCTCTTGCAAGACAGTAATTTGCGGACTGAAGTTCCTTGGCTCCCAACATTTTAGAAAAATGCTGGTTCAGTACCTCCAGACGTTTACCGTTATATCCGACATCTCCCGGTAAATAAGGTGTTTTAAAACTAATCATCCATATCCCCCCTGTAACATATTAACATTTATTTTTTGGTTAGCTAATTCTACCATAATATTACTAACTGTAACAATGTAAAAAATGACTGTAACCAAATTTTCTATTGTCGATATATTTGTGCTAAATTTAATTAAGTCAGAAATTTTCATAACTTTCCAAAAAAAAAGCCGCTTGAGCGACTTTTACATAATCACAAAATCAATGTGCTTTCATTGACAGGTAATTTTCAAAATTCATATTTAACAGGCCTTAAAAACAGATTAATCAATTCCTGCTTTGGCTCCTTACCCTCATGTAATATTGAATAGACTGAATTGCATATCGGTAAGTCCACATCATGCTTATGTGACAGCATTTTTAAGGCTTTAGCTGTTGAAACACCTTCTGCAAGCTTTTCAAATCTAGCTCCTTTAACAAATTCCTCTCCGTATTTTCTGTTATGACTATACTGTGAGAATAATGTTGCCTCATAATCTCCAAGATGACTTAGTCCATAAGCAGTTAGCTCATTGCCTCCCATAGCCTTGATTAGTCTTGAAATTTCTCGGGTACCTCTAGCCATTAATGCGCCTTTCAAACTGCTGTAATTCAAACCGTCCAACATTCCTGCGCCAATTCCGATAACATTTTTTGCTGCAGCTCCAATCTCATTTCCTATAATATCCTGACCATAATAAAACCTAATAATGTCACTTCCGAGTTCATTAACTATTGCTTTTGTAATATCAATATTATTCGACCCCAAAACCATGCAATTTGGGATACCCTTTACATAATCCTGAACATGTCCGGGGCCTACCCAAATAGCCACATTCGTGCCTGCACCGATTTCTTCATACATTATCTGCGACAGTCTTTTACCTGTATGTGCCTCAATACCCTTCATACATAAAATAAAAACTTTTGATGATACCGAAAATCCACTTATCTGTTTAACAAATTTTCTGAGTTCCTGCGCACTGATTGATATAATAATAAACTCTCCAAAGGATAGAGCCGCTTCCAAAGAATTGCTGAGCTGCATATCCTGCTGTAAATCCAAATAATCATTACATCTATTCTTCTTGAGAATATCAAAGGACTTTGAATTTTCTCTTCCCCATAACATAACATTATGTCCGATTTTCTTTGCATACCAAGCCAGAAAAGTACCCCATCTTCCACTTCCCAGAACAGAAATATTCATAATGTTTACTCCTGATTACAATTTTAGTATTTATTTAATTATAACATAATATTCGATAAAGCCGCTTATTTACGAGGGTTTAATGGTATAATTAATGAGAATTGGAGTCCAGATATTGTCAAACGCGAGGAAAGGGCATTGGAGGTCAAGATAAAGAAACATACACCTGCTATCCTGTTAACAAGGAGGTGCTGATATATGCACGCATGGGAACAAATACAAATAACTCTAAACTATATTGAGGAACATCTTTCAGAAGAAATAAAAATTGAAAACCTTTCCAGACAGGCTTCACTGTCCCAGTTTTATTATCAGAGACTTTTCAGCAGATTGGTCAAGAGGCCTGTAAACGAATATGTCAAGCTAAGACGTCTTGCTAAAGCATCAGAGGCACTGATTGAAAAAAATAAAAGAGTTCTTGATATCGCGCTGGACTTCGGTTTCTCATCTCATGAAACATTTACAAGAGCTTTTAAAACTGCTTACGGAATGACCCCGGAGGATTACCGGTCAAATCCGGTCCGACTTAATAATTTTGTGAAACCTGAACTATCTTTGAATTATGTTCTGGTTGATGAAAATGTCCCCCTTATTGTTGAGGGCATTATCCTGGAAATAAAACGCATGAAAATTACTGAACCACAAGCCTTTCTCGGTCTGACATTAGAAGAACCTGTCACGCAAATGCCTGGAGGGGGTGGGACAGGAGTGGATAATCTCGGAAAATTATGGGATGATTTTCACGCGCTTAAAGCAAGCATTAGTGCTCTAAAAGCAGATGGCGACGAGCTCGGGGTTACCTATCCCGGTACAAAGGAAGGTTATTATAGTTACTTTGCAGGTGCAGAAGCGGTGTCCGGGCAGCAGTCTCAGGGAGTTTCCTCATGGCAGTTACCAGTAGGTGAATATATTGTCTGCTATTTTGAGGCTGAGGATTTTGAACATCTTGTTATGGATGCGGTTTATAAAGCTCACAGGTATCTGTTTGAGACATGGCTGCCAAATCACAAGTTAATTGTTAATCCCTTTGCTGTTGAACGGTATCCGGAACATAGCCCCGATACTAGCACAATGGAGATATGGGTATTACCAACTTAGTGAATTTACAAGGGTACCACCGACAACAATCAACACATTGTAATATGGAGGTAGCTATTTCATGGATTGGAAAATGCTTTACCATCAAAGTAATCCACCCTCTCTGGATGATATTGGTGATTACGTAGACAGCAGGCGCTGGAAGACAATCAATTATTTTTTATCTAGCACATATCAAACCGAGCCGGAACTCTCCTACAGTAAATGCTCGATGCAACCCGGCTGGAACGTAAAATACAAAAAAAGCGGTAAGTCTCTTTGTACCCTTTACCCGATGGAGGGCTACTTCATCGTTCTGGTGGTGATAGGCAGCAAAGAAACCGAAGAAGCTGAAATGATATTACCCTCCTGTAGTGAATACACTCAGGCTCTGTATCGGAACAGTACTTTTTCATGCGGTGGGCGTTGGCTGATGATACACGTTGCAGAGGATAAGATACTGGAAGATGTATTGAAGTTAATTCAAACCAGATTAAAAAGAAAGCGGTCGACTTAGGTGCCGCTTTCTTTTTACATACCCATATTAAATCAGGAAAATAGCTACTATTGTTGTAACAGCCAGACCTATAACT
>JAEYNI010000100.1 GCA_023412635.1 Bacillota bacterium | reverse complement strand
CTCCGGTCTTGGCATACTTCTGAATACCTTTTGAAATGTTGTTTGCCGCATACAGTGCCATCATTTCACCGCTGGCAACTATATATATTTCCTGTGCCTTTCCTTCACGAATTGGCATTGCAAATCCTCCGCAAACTACGTCACCAAGAACATCGTAGAACACATAATCCAGATCATCCTCATAGGCACCCAATCTTTCCAGCAAGCCTATTGAAGTGATAATACCGCGTCCTGCACAGCCCACACCGGGTTCCGGCCCGCCTGATTCAACGCATTTTATATCAGCAAAGCCGTCTTTCATTACCAGATCAAGATCGATATCTTCGCCCTCTTCTCTCAGAGTATCAAGTACGGTCTGCTGAGCAAGACCTCCGAGAATCAGTCTTGTTGAGTCCGCTTTAGGATCGCAGCCCACGATCATGATTTTTTTACCCATCTCTCCCAACCCAGCAGTTAAATTTTGAGTGGTTGTGGATTTACCAATTCCACCTTTTCCATAAATAGCCACCTGTCTCATAATGCCCTCCAATCTGCGTGTCCGGCACGCGTTAAAATGTAATTCGAATTAATACCAAATTAATAACTTATAGGTAAATAACATGTAACCCCGCCTAAGTAAATAATAAAAGGTCTCTGACACAAAACATACAGTTATATGCCAAAGACCTCTTCGTCTTGATATTTACTTATCTGCTGTTAATAAAACAAAAAAGTCCCTAAACTCTGCAAAGAGTTTTGAGACTTCGTCGTCGTTTTGTATTAAATCAGCTTACTTAGAGTATAAATGTATTTCTTTCCATTCACAATGCACGAAGATGTACATATTCAACATATTCTATATGGAGGTTTTTGTGCATTACTTACAAATACTTCCTGTTACCTGTGCTTTTCAGAGATAATAGTTGATAAGTGAGAGCATACTTCATATAATAAAATTAATTGAATACATTAACAGTGCAAAGAAGCGCATTGAGTTCGACTCAGTCCGCTTTTTTTTATTACATTTAATTTGATGAAATTCAATTTCAAATAAATGCCTTTGAAAGGAGGAGTAAAATGTTAAAAAAGATTGCAGTAATTCTGAATGAAGCAGGTAAACTGACAGCCTTCGAAAGAGGTGCGGTCTTGACGGTTTTCAGTAAGGAGAACAACGTGTGGAGCGTAGTGAATGAAATCAGGTATTCTCTGGATTTAACCTCCAATATATCTGATATAAGAAATAGTATTAAAGCTATCCTATTGCAGCTGGAGGATTGCAAAGTAATTATTGGAGAAACAATAACTGGTCTTCCCTATAATATATTAGATAGGCTGGGCTTTGAAATCTATGAAGCCCAATCGGTATCCGACAGCCTGCTCGAAGAGATCAATAACGAATTGGAGACAGAAGCTGCACATTACACCCCCTTATCCTCTGAAGTTCCGACGGTGCCTGTGGAAACCTCAGAGCAGGGAGTATTTTTTCTTAATCTGATAATGCTCCAGGAAAAACGTCCAGAGATATCCTCTAAAAAAGCGCTTCAGCCTTTTTTTGAAACATGCTGTTTTTACAGGCTTGATTTAATATGCAGCCACATACCGCCATGGTTTGATGTAACACTTCCGCAAAAAAGGCTGACCTACAGCGTTGAGGAACTCGAAAAGAATCAGCTAAAGGTATCAATTATTAAGAAAGTCTGTTAAGGAGGGTTAACATGTCAAAACATATTAATATATTTGCCGAAAATATAAGGCTAAAAGGCGTATCCAGCTTTTATTGTTATGAAAACGGTGCCGTCAGAGATTGTATACTCAATGAAGAAAATTTAATTCCCACCAGATACGGAAACCTCATCCCCAGGTACGGCCCAGAGGAAATAAGAAGAAAGTACAAGCCTTCAATATCCTTTTACCGCAGCGGAGCCCTAAAAAGCCTTTCCCTTGAACTGCAGTCAGATATTATGACAACCCTTGGTGCCTTCCCTGCTGAATTGCTGACCTTCTACGAAAGCGGCTCCCTTAAGAGACTTTTTCCTCTTAACGGTAAAATAAGCGGCTACTGGACTGAAGGTGACGAGGAAAAGCTGAGCAGAACGTTCAGGTTCTCCTTACCTTTCGGCAGCTTTAAAGCAAAGATTATCAGTTTATGCTTTTACGAAAACGGTAATTTAAAAGCACTCACCTTATGGCCCGGAGAAACAGTAATCTTGAAAAAACAACATGATCTTTTCCCAGTACGGATCGGCTTTTCATTATATGAGGATGGCAACCTAAAATCTCTTGAACCGGCGTATGAGGTGTCAATTTCGACTCCAATAGGCAGGATAACTGCTTTTGATGAGAATGCGCTGGGGATTTCCGGAGAAAGCAATTCTATATGTTTCAAAAAAGACGGAAGTCTTCACTCTCTGGTAACCTCCTCAAGCAAAATTGCTGTTATAGACAAGGATGGCGTTATAGACGTAATTGGGCCAATTGTGAAGCCTGACCCTATCGAAGAAGAAAAGTCTGTTCTTATACCTCTAAAAATTTCTTTCGAAGGGAACTTTGTGAGATTTGAAGAAGATAGAATCAGAGTTTTTGATATGTTAACTTCTGATTTTACATTGTTAAATGTCTCCGGCAAAACCCGGTCAGTGTCGTCCTGTGGAGATTGCAGCAGCTGCAGCAGATGTAAATTGTGATGCGGCTCTATTCCTGTTTTGACAGTCAATCGAAAAGAATAGCTGCCGCAATGCGACAGCTATTTTAAAAAATATATCTTAAGGAGTCAATTATACTGAATTTTATTACTGAATTTTTATTACTGCTTTTACTACATCCTGCTTATTATTTATAACATAATCAAAAGCTTTAGCCGTTTCGTCAAACTCGAACTCATGTGTAACAATACCTGTAATATCAATCATTCCCTTGGCAATAGCCTTGATGGCTGTAGGATATATGTTTCTGTAACGGAACACAGATTTGATCTGCGCTTCCTTGGCCATAATCTTTGCAAAATTAAATTCAATTATATCCTGTGGAGCCAAGCCTACCAGAACAATAGTACCTCCATTTTTTATCAGATAAGGAGTCTGAGAAATTGTTCTTGCAGAACCTGCAGTCTCAATTACTATATCCACACCCTTTTTATCTGTCATTTTATCTATTTCAGTAAAAACATCTGCTTCAGCTGCGTTGATAGTCGCGGTAGCCCCGAGTTTTTTAGCATATTCAAGTCTTTTTGGTATCACATCTACAATGGTGATATCTGTTGCTCCGTAGGCCTTACATGCCAGGAGGGTCACAAGTCCGATAGTGCCTGCTCCTAAAATAACAACTGAATCCCCCAGTTTTACATTACCCTGCATTGCTGCATGCAAACCAACAGCTAGAGGTTCAACTAGAGCCCCTTCTTTAGTTGTTATATTTTCAGGCAACTTGAAACACATGTTTTCCGGGAAGGCTATATAGTTCATTAAAGACCCGTGATATGGAGGCGTAGCGAGGAATTCCACTTCAGGACATAAGTTATATCGGCCGGTTTTACAGAACTCGCACTGACCGCATGTAATTCCCGGCTCGAGAGCTACCTTGTCACCCACCTTAAGATTTTGAACGCCGCTTCCTATTTCAACTACAGTACCGGAGCATTCATGCCCGAGTATAAAATCGCCATCAACAATGAAATCACCAATTTTGCCATGTTCCAGATAGTGTACATCCGAACCGCATATTCCCACATATTCCAGCTTAACAAGAACATCCTTATCCTTGAGTTTTGGAATTTCAATATCCCGTATCTCAATTTGCTTTATTCCTGTCATATATGCTGCTCTGTTTTTCATCACTCAACCCTCCCAGACGTTTTTCAACACATTAAATGATTAATTTATATAAGACTTTTATAAATTACTTTTAATAAGATTATACAGGGTTTTTATGCAAAGTCAATATATTATTTTAAAAGAGGAATACAATAAAAAAAGTATATAGCCGGGGAAGTGATCTCCAATAAAGGCTATATACTTTATATACTTACAATTAAATTCTTACAATAAGATTCTTAAATAAAATATTATTAAATAATGTTTAAATCAGATATTTTTAATAAAATCTTCTACATGGAGAAGTGCTGCTCCAACTGCAGTTGTTTCCAGCTTATATTTACAAACATGAAGATATTTTCCATCAGGCTCAAAGGTATTGTACTTTGCAACCCTTTCTCTCAACTCATCGAGATATTCATCCATATAAGCACCGGCATATCCTCCCAGTATTACCTTACAATCGAAAAGCATTCTCAGATTGTTGATTGCAATAACAAGATGTGAGACATAATCTTCCCATATTTTTTTCTGTGGTTCCTGTTCAAGTCTGAGCAATCTGAAAAATTCTGATATATTTCCGCCTGTACTATCAGATAGTATCTTGGCTGAGCAATATGCATCCACACAGCCCTTTTGTCCGCAATAGCAGGTTTTTCCGCCTGGAACTATCGTCATGTGACCGAACTCTCCGCCTCGTTGATTCTGTCCACTATAAATATTCTTTCCAATTATAATTGATCCGCCTACAGAATTGTTCAATGACAAATATACTACACTTTCTTCAGTTTTCTCTCCCCACATTTCTGCAAAGCCTGCAGCGTTTGCATCATTACTGAAGGTACATTTATACGGTATGAATTTTTCAAAGGCTTCGATACTGCCTCCTTCAAAATCTATAACCTGGGCGTAGCTCACAGATCGACTGTCATCCGATAATATTGCCGGCAGTGCTATCCCAACACCTAATATACTTTCGGTTTCAATCTGACATTCGGCAATAAAGCTGTTAACCAAATCTCCGACGCCCTTAAAGTATTCATTTGTATTTTCAAAAGGATACTGCTTTCTGAGATTCTTAACTACCCTTGCACTAAGGTCTATAACTACAATACTCACATGGTTTCTCGTAATATCCAACCCTACAGCATATCTTGCCGTACTATTGTAGGAAATGGCCTTTGCCTTCCGTCCCCCTGTTGATTCAAATAATCCGGTTTCAATAACCAGTCCGCGTTCAAGGAGCTCCTTAATGTTTTGAGTAACCGTGGGCAGGCTCATATTCAAAGAATATGCAATTTCTTGAATAGATATGGGGTCTCGCTTATACAAAAAACTATATATTGCGTTCCTGTTTATTTTTTTTACCTCAATACTGTTTACTCTACCTGTAGTCATTATAATCACCCAGTTTTATAAATGTCTTTTATCAATGTATTTATAATAATATATAAAATTTATTTCGGCAACTAGAAGAAGAAAACAAAGAATTTAGGATTTGTATACCAATATCACACTTTTTTCACAAAAGAATGTGGAAATTCCTCATAAATACAGCTGCTTTTATTTACTTATGTTTAATTATACCATATTAAGGAACGATTTTATAAATATAAGTAAAAATATTGTATATATTTCTAAAATTGTTATGAAAACACCATTAAAGATAATCTAGTATACAACTGATTTATTTCAAAACTCCAAGTATAATTGTAGCATATTTTGTATTATTTTGTTATAATATCGCTAAATATGAAATATAAGGAGACGATTATATGAAGTACATGTTCAGAAAAAAAATAGTAGTACTAATTCTAGCAATGAGTATTATATTGTCCTGTTCAGCTCCGATCAGCGCCCAGCAAGCAGATAATTTTAATTCGTTAGCTTCAGTTTCCGATCGTTTAAACAAATTAGGACTTTTATCAGGTGACGGTAATGGAAATTACAATCTTGACAGCACCCTAAAAAGAGCAGAAGCAGTGACTTTTTTAGTAAATTTGATGGGCAAAAATGAATACATACAGAAAAACAAAGACACCTTAAAGAAAACTAAATTTAAAGATGTAACTGAAACAGACTGGTTTGCTCCGTATGTAGGTTTCTGTTATTCAAACGGCATAGTATCCGGATATGGCAATGACATTTTCGGAGCTCAGGACAACACCACTGAGCAGGCTTTTTTGGTTATGCTTCTAAAGCTTTTAAAGCATAATGATATTAAATGGAATGACAACGTTTTTAAAAAAGCCTATGAAGTTGGTCTTGTAGCTGACAAGTCTTATTTGACAAGAACAAAAGATAATAATAACAGCTTTACAAGAGGTCAAGCAGTATTATGTATGAATGCATCTCTTAATACCAACATTAATGATCAAGACAAGACTTTAATTCAATTTTTGATAAATGATGGCGCTGTCAACTCAGATATTGCAAAATCATTAGGGTATGATGTAGTTGAAAAGACGGAACCATCTACTACACAATCTACTACTCCATCTACTACACAATCTACTACTCCATCTAATGCTACTCCTGTCACTCCACCTGTCACTCCACCTGTTACTCCACCTGTTACTCCACCTGTTACTCCTCCTGTCACTCCATCTCTGTTTGATTCTATAACCTCAATAAATGCAAAACAAATACAAATAGTATTCAAAAAAGAAATGATTAAGTTGTCAGTTGAGGATATAAACTTTTATGAAGTAAAAGATAAAGGAACAGATGTTATTAGTCTTGCTCAAGGTGCTGTAATTTATAATGAGCTTACAAAAACCGCAGTTATTACACTGAACAATAAAATCAGTGACAGGCTGACTAACCTAACAACAGCACAGGTTACTGTAAAGAAAGGAATTAAAGCTATAGACGGCTCTGAACTTGCTGATAATGTTGACTTTAATGTAAAAGTTGATGACCTTATAGTTCCTACCTTTAGAAGTGTTGAAGTAACTGGTAATAAGACACTCAAAATTACTTTCTCTGAACCAATTTATGAGGGCTCAAATAACAATACACTTAACGTTAATAACTTCAGCGTAAGTCATTTTAAGCCTAAGTATGTTGAAAGTGCGGAATTTACAGGTATTGATTTTTACCAAGACGTCTCATATACCGTGCAAAAAGCAGAATTATTTGGCGAAACAATTACTCTTACCTTTGAGGAAGATTTGGCTGAAGGTAAAATTGGTATTACGGTAAATGCCGCAGGTACCGAAGTACCTGATCCTATTCAGGATTATGCTGGCAATATACCACTCAAATCCATAGAATATTTTAATTATATAAAAACGGGTAACACCGTTTCAGAAGTGACTGTAAAAAAAGCTGATGAACATACAGTAACATTAAACTTTTCGAAACCAGTAACTGCTCAAGATCTGAGACTATATCACTCTGATAAAAACATTGCAGCAAATATGTCAACTTTGGTTTCTATAGAAAATAGAACCATAGATCATAGAACCTTTGTAAATGAAATTACATTTGCCTTTCCTAGCAAAATTCCTATGGGTACAACTGATTTATTCTTGGTAAACAGTACTGACCCAAGCTGTAAAATGTTTAATATATATGGTGAATATGTTTCAGACCAAACACTTGTTGCTGAGGTAGCGCCTGATACAACCGCACCATATGTTACAACTGTATTATATAGTAGGGGCTATTTCATAATAGACTTTAATGAACTAATAAGCAGGTCATTTGCAGAGAACCCCGCAAATTATGACTTTAAGACCTCTAATTATTATAATACAATATCCTTTCGCCCTATATTAAGCGATGATGGTAAAAGTGTGAAATTATATTTACCAAAAGGTCTTCGTGATAATACAAAATATAATGTAGTTGTTAGAAATGTAGAAGACCTATCTGGAAACAAGAAAGCTTCAGATATTACGTTAACATTTACTAATGGCGAATATTCTGCTCCATCAGTAGAAGTAAATAAATGCTACACTATAAATAGCGAAGGTAAAATTATAATATACTTCAGCGAACCAATGAATGAAGCCCAGATGCTTGATAAATCTAATTACATGGTCGCTACAACTCCTAGTGCAATTTATACCTCTTTGGGTACTGATGACACAGTTTCTAAATTATCTGACAGGTCAGTTCTGATTGATTTGTCAAAAACAGTAGATTCTCCCAACGTCATGATATCACCTATTATGGATTTATCAGGAAATAGATTGTATAGCTCAATCGATCCTATTTATTTATATTCTATAAATAAAGAAACAGTACGGGTAGAATCTGTAGATTTAATAGCAAAAAATAAGATTAAGGTTACTTTTAACAGGAAGTTGCAAACATTCTCCCCTAACGATATTTCTTTTACAGGAGTTACTGGCAGTGCAATAAATGTGTCAATAGTAGAATCAATTATAATTAACGACGATGATAATACCGAAGTAGTATTAAGTCTTAATAAAGACCTCAGCACTGACGTTAAGTATAACGGTTCAATCATATCGGCAGTTACCAAAGAAAATTGCTATTCAAAATCTCCTTTTGGAACTGAACTGTCTCCTTCACAAGCAATTGACATAAATGACAAAGCTGCTCCAGAAGTTATCACCTATGACCATGATTCTAGTGCCTTAACAGAGCCGGTAGAAAAGGTTGTTTTATCAGGTGATATTTTAACTTCTATGGTTGATGGAAAAGTACCTAAAGATACAACCGGAACAATAACTATATCCTACAGCGAACCAATTGATCCTCATACAATTTCTCTTCTCACTTATATTGTTGATGGATATACTGTAACATCCATTTCAAATAGTGAAAATAGAAACAAAGTAGTATTATCTATAAAAGCTAATTCAGACAATACTCCAGCAAGGTCTACTGTAAAACAGGTTTATTATATTTCTGATTATTCATATAATGGATTTTTATCAGACAAACCTTGGACAGTAAGATAACCTATAGATTCTATAAGTTTATCAGCCTATTGTAGTTAATTTCTATAGCAACTTAAACCTCCAAATGATGTTTTAATTAATATCATTTTGGAGGTTTTTTAATGTAGAAAGCAATTTAAACTTTATCAGTAAAAATATTGTATACATAACCAAAATTGTTTTAAAAGCAGTACACAGATGGTATAATTATAGTGTAAAACTAAATATTGCATCGTATAAGTATTAAAAATTAGCTGTATGCGGAGGAAAATGTTATGTGTATTCATAATCGCTTGTTCGCATTAATTTTTAGATTTCTGTTTGTAATGGGATGTGGAATAGGTCTTTACCTTAACTCCGGCCTTCCAAGTGGGGAGCCTGCTCCTTACATGCTGATTTTTTATACTATTCAGAGCAATGTTTTATGCTTTCTTTTCTTTTTTTTATTAGTTATCAAAACCTTTTTTGATTTATTAACCAAGGGAGTTAAGGGTTCTACTGCCTTCTTTCCTCATTTTAAAGGTGCAGTTACAATGGCAATAGCCGTAACTTTTTTAATTTATCATTTTATTCTGGTTCCTCAGTTCATGATAGCTTCCGAAGCTTATAATCTGCTAACCTGGCAGAACTTACTTGTTCATTACTTTGTTCCGCTGGCAGCAATTATGGACTGGCTGGTTTTTGATGAAAAACACAGTTTCCGCTGGTTTGACCCGATAGCATGGTTGCTCCTTCCTATTTCCTACTTTGTATTTGTATTGGTCCGTGCCAAGCTCGGTGGTATTATTGAGATTGTCCAAAGCCCCTACCCCTACTTTTTTATTGACGTTGATTTGCTAGGCTGGATTAATGTTATTAAAAATGCGGGCTTCTTGATGTTTGGCTTTTTAGTATTAGGCTATGTTATATACTTGATCGATAAAGTAAAACTAAGCCATCAATCGCCGAAAATCGACGCTTTCCAGACAAAATAATGCTTAATTCTACTTAATGTTAGCTTAGTT
>JAEYNI010000089.1 GCA_023412635.1 Bacillota bacterium | reverse complement strand
GGAGTACTCGCACTGGGAGTCGGAACATTGTTTGTACTGCCATATGACTATGCAACCAAAGCAGAGTTATACCTTGTGCTTAAAGAGAATGCATATATAAACGGCTTTTGGGTGGAGGGTGAATTATGATGAACACAGAAAAATTCAGTGGAAAAGCATTAATATATGAAAAATTCAGACCGGACTATCCGAAAAAATTTATTGAATACCTATATAAAAATGTGGGCTTCAATCAATCCAGTATTATTGCTGACATTGGCTCAGGCACGGGTATTCTTACAGGCCAGCTTCTGGAAATGGGAAGCCAGGTATACGGCGTAGAACCGAACCTGGATATGAGAAGCAGGGCTGAATATAGGTTATCAGGAATTACTAGATTTATCTCTGTGGACGGAACAGCAGAAAATACCCAACTTGAAGACAACAGTGCAGATTTTGTTTCGGTAGCTCAGGCTTTCCACTGGTTTGATATTTTAGCGTTCAAAAAAGAATGTCAGAGGATATTAAGGCCGGGTGGTTTGGCAGTACTTGTTTGGAACAGTCGTGTATCTGATTCGGCCATAGTAATTGACAATGCTGAGGTTTTTAGGAAATATTGTCCTGAGTTTAAGGGCTTTTCCGGAGGGATGGAGGAGAGAACTTCAGATTTCTCAGTATTTTTTAAAGAGGGTAGCTACACAACAAAACAATTCAATAATGATATAGCGTATGATTTAGAGGGCTTTCTCGGAAGAAGTCTTTCGGCCTCCTACTCACCAAAAAAGGGAGATGCCGGTTATGAAATATTTATCGCGGCATTAACGGATTTATTCAATAAATATTGCCTTAATGGAAAAGTTATTATTCCGAATATCACCAGGTCATACATAGGTAAGGTGTGAGCTCAAGGCAGGATTTATTTAGAAATATTTATTTTAAACACACTTAAAACTGTGTTGTGTTATCAGTTGACGCCTGTAATGTGAACAAAGTGTGTTTTATAGGCATCTTTTGCCCAGGGAAGGTTCCAGGAGTCAAAGGAATGTGTAGATATTACAGGCTCATATCTTTTAGCTGCGGTATTATATACTATTCCCACAATGATTGCTGAATGTTTGATACCCGCACTGGAGGAGAATTCATATTGAATTACGTCACCGGTGTTAATATACTCCCCAAGTTCTCCAGTGTAATTGGAATCTCCCAAAATTGTCTTTTCAGTTCCTTTGGGACCGAATTCATTTTTTCTGTAATTCCCAAGTAAAATTGAGTTCAGGCCCCTTGCAGTGCTCCAGGTCCATGAAAAATCCATATTCTTTCCGCTTGAACCGCCTTTATTAATATAGTACCATTTGAAGCTCCCTTTTGTATCATTTTCAGCGCCGCCCGCCCTGAGACATTGTGATACAAAGTTTGTACAATCTCCGCCTTCCCATTCCTGATCGCCTAGATTCACAAATTCATCAGAGTAATTTTGCCAATATTTTTTTGCCCAGTTTATTGCACCATTGCTGTTATAAGTCGAACGTTCTTTCCTGTTTCGGTTAAAAGAGCGGGGCATCAACTTCAACTCTGTGGGAGGACTGCTTTCAGACCTTTTCAAAGAGGAATGAAAGGCTGTTTTTAACTCTTCCACAGATTTGTTCAGATCATCAAGAGAGATATTCCGGCATTGTTCGGAGAGACCGCGGTCTGTTTGAAATTTATCGCTAACAACTTTCCAGAATCCATCTTCTTTTTTAAGAACAATATGATGTTTTTCGGCTATTACCCCTGTATTTGGATCACTGTAGGCATTCACCCCATTCCAGTGAATATAGGCTGTCAATGTTGCTGTTAACGAACAAAAATCCCCTTTTGTATGAGCGTTTGATAGCTTCATTTTCGGGAAGACCTTTTTTATAGCGTAGTTACTATTTGTAAAGGCTAGTAGATAATCCTGCAATAATTGCTTTTTTATAAATAGCTGGTATTTGCGGGCATCAGGCTCCCGGTTTGAAAAATAACTATCCAAAGCATCTACCTGTCCTGTTGACAGAACATTTACCTTCTCTAATAGATACTGTTTGGCAAATGACCTTGGTTCACTAGGCAGATCAGGTTTCGCATATATATCAATGGCAGTAATATTTAATAGTACCGATATCAAAATAAAAGGTATAATAAGCCGCGTAAATCTCTTTTTATGCATAGAGCCTCCATTAGCCAGATTTGTGACATTTCATCAACAAACAACAGTAAAAACATTATATCCAAAGAAATGTTTGTTATACCAAGGTATTTTGCTACACCAAGGTATTTTGCTACACTAAGGTATTTTGAGATACCTAGGTATAAAATACAACGTTTTTGGAAAATACTACATAATGGCATACTAAAAATTAATTGAATAATCAGGAGTGCTTTTGAAATAATGGACAAAACAGATGATTTAAAAATAAGGAATTACAATACCTTTGTATTAAAAACTCTCATTATCCTGTTGACTGTCACCATAGCAATTTTGGCATTTTTCTGCTTTAAGGTCAATGATGTCGTAAATCTATACAAGGAAAAATATGATAGTGAATGCATATCTGCTATGATGATATTGAAATCCAACCACTCATTAACCGCAAACAGCAATTCATATAAAGACCAGAGCCAAAAGCTCAACAAAGAGAATACCGAATTAAAGAAACAAAATGACAAAATAAAAAAGGAACTGCAGACTTTGAAGGAACAGAACCAGAAGTTGGAGGCATCGAAAAAGGAATTGTCGGGAGATAACCTGGAGTTGCAGAAATCCCTTAAAAAAGCAGCTTCTGCAGGTGTTACTCCTCAGTCTTACAAAATATATAATGGCAGTGCTCTTGAATCTTCCAATATAAAAGGAAAATATATAGGAAAGTTTCTCGGGACAGCTTATACTCCATCCAGCGAAGAGTGCGGAAACGATAAAGGAATAACAAGCTCCGGACTTCCCATCGTGCCCGGAGTATCCATAGCAGTAGATAAAAGTCATTGGCCCTATGGCACGGTGTTTTATATTAAAGGCCTGGGATACACAATTGCAATGGATACAGGAAGTGCTATAAAAGGGAAAAACAGATTCGATTTTGCTGTACTCGATAGAAAATTTGCATTTGCATTGGGTGAAGAATATTATGATGTATATTTAGTCAGGCTAGGAAACGGAAAGATAGATCAATCTATTTTGTAATAAACTGGTATAGTTCAGGCATATAATTAAATATAAATGAATTTGAACAAATTTGAGGAAATATTGACCAAAAAGTTAAAATGGTTTATAATACGTGTATAAATTTAACTTAATACTTTTAATCGCTGAGTTGCAGCAAGGTGCTGTAAGCGGGGGAACCATTTATTGGGGTGAATCCTGAGTTTCTCAGGTAGGGTTAGTCTCGACCAATCCGAATCCGTCAGCTAACTTCGTAAGCGTTGGGGAGAAAGTGAATCATAAAATCTTTACTTTTACCAATGCTGCAGTTTATTACTGTAGCATTTTTATTTAGTTCGCTACTGAACTAATCCTATTCATTTTCTTCAGTTAAATTTAATCATTTCAACAACCACTATAAATAAAGGGAGGGGTCTTTTTATGATTAAAGTTTGCATCTCAGGGCTGGGCCGCACGGGAAAAGAGATAGCCAGAGAAATACTAAATCAGAACGACATTCAATTAGTGTCGGTTATATGCAGTCCTTCAAGTAAGTTAAAAAACATGGACTTGGGAAAGGTTTTGGGGATAGAAAATACCGGAATTATTATTAAAGGTTCAGATAATTTGGAGGAAATTGTTTTTAGAAACAAACCTGATGTAGTTATTGATTTTTCCAATCCAAAATCAGCTTTAAGGAATGCCGCAATTTTTGCTAGATACAGAGTTAATATAGTTATAGGAACAACAGGATTTTCGCAGTATGACCTTAAAAGAATCTATGTATTGTCCAGGAAGTATAAAAACGGAGTAGTCTACGCTCCGAATATAACTCTTGGTGTAAATGTTCTCATGCTTCTTACCAACCTGACCGCAAGCCTTTTAAACAGTTATGATTTCCAGATAACTGAGGTACATCACAAAAACAAGCTGGACTCACCTTCAGGTACTGCAAAAAAGATTGCTCTTGAGATTCAAGGGGGTCTTAAAAACACCGGGATTGGTATTTCTGCCGCTGATATTCCCATAAGTTCTATAAGAGCTGGAGGTGTAATTGGTAAGCATGAGGTGATGATAGTGGGAGATGAAGATAAGATTGAGATTAGCCACGAATCCTTTTCCAGAAAAGCCTTTGCTCAAGGCGCAGTGAAAGCTGCCAAATTTATTCATAAAAAGTCAGGTTACTTCGAAATGAAAGATGTACTTGACCTGGAGAGGGTACTCAAGACCTATATTGAGAATAGTGACAGGCATAAAAGACGGA
>JAEYNI010000080.1 GCA_023412635.1 Bacillota bacterium | reverse complement strand
CCAAATGTGGCTTAAAAGGCACCCTTGTAGTTTGCCCGCACTCAGCACATATCGCATCATATAACTCTTTCTTAGTTGAATGCTCTCTTTTACTTCTGCATGCCTTGCATCGTGTTGGTTCATTTTGGAAACCCTTTTCAGCATAAAATTCTTGTTCACCGGCTGAAAAAGTAAAATCCTCACCACATTCCTTGCAAACCAAGGTTTTGTCATTATACATTGTATCGCCCCTCACTTAACAGGTATTTTAATATTTTACATTATATTACATACATTACCATTATTCAATATATAATTTTTTATTAAGTAATGTATTAGCCTGGTAATCAAGTCTCCCTTTATTTATTCCCTGAGCTAATTTCCTCCCACAGTCTTTGGGGATACCTGCCTTCCTGAACCATGTCGTTGATAGACTTTTTAACTGTCGGTTTATCTTCCTGGTAGGTTACTCCATACCACTTATCAGTGGTGGAAAGCACTCTCACATCGGCTTTACTGGATTTTATCAGGTTGTCTACAACAGTCGGGAGGAAAAACTCTGCCTTTAATATATTGCTCCTACTATTTTCAAGGAATAAGGGGAACTGCTCCTCAAGCTCATTAAACAGGCTTGTATTAAAACCCCAGGTGTTCATCGAAACTATATTTCCCTTTGGTATCACGATCCAGTTCCTATCATCCTCGGTGTATTTGGTTTCCTCACCAAACTTCATTATTTTAGTTCTTTCGTGGATGTCCACAAGATTTCCCTGGGCGTCAACATTACATACCCCCCTTGCAACATGCCCGTTTTCTGTCAGTGTATTTTCCAGTATAAAACCAACCATACAGTAATTATACTTGTCTGGAGCGTCCTGACTGCTTGCAAGGAAATCATTAAGTAGCTTATAGGTATGGGCGCCATAAAAATCATCAGCATTTATTACTGCAAAAGGAGTTTTTACCGCTGCTTTGGCACTAAGAACAGCATGTCCTGTTCCCCAGGGCTTAACCCTACCGTCAGGAGTAGAAAACCCTTTTGGTAAATTATCGATGTTTTGATACACATATTCAACATCGATTAAACCCTCAATTTTCTTGCCTATTACTTCCCTGAAGGTTTCCTCTATTTCTTTCTTGATAATGAATACAACTTTACTGAAGCCGGCTCTTATAGCATCATATATGGAGTACTCCATAATTATCTCTCCATTTGGTCCAACAGGGTCAATTTGTTTTAAACCACCATATCTGCTTCCCATTCCGGCTGCCATTATTACTAAAGTAGTCTTATTTTGCATGTAAATTACTCCCCCAAATTTTATGATTATTTGTATGAATAACTATTTATATCCTTCAGGGTTTTGAGACTGCCATCTCCATGAATCTCTACACATTTCATCAATATCCTTTTCGGCAGTCCAGCCCAGTTCAGTTTGTGCTCTATCTGTTTTTGCATAGCAAGCTGCTATATCCCCCGGCCTTCTTCCGACAATCTTATATGGAATGTCCTTACCGCATGCCTTAGAAAAAGCCCTTATCATTTCAAGCACTGAATACCCTTTACCGGTACCCAAATTGTAAGGTCTTATTCCGATGTGTTCTTTTGTTAGTTTTTCAATTGCCTTAACATGGCCTTTAGCCAAATCAACAACGTGTATGTAATCTCTTACTCCAGTTCCGTCAATTGTGGAATAGTCACTTCCGAAAACCTTTACTTCTTGATGCTTACCCACAGCAACCTGTGTTATATAAGGTACCAGATTATTAGGAATTCCATTAGGGTCTTCCCCGATAAGGCCGCTGTCGTGAGCCCCTATGGGGTTGAAATATCTCAGGAGCGCTATGTTCCAGGAATTATCGGAGTGATGAAGATCTTGTAATATTTCTTCAATCATGAGCTTTGTGCGGCCGTAAGGATTTGTTGCAGAGAGGGCAAATTCCTCCGATATGGGGACACTTACAGGATCACCGTAAACTGTAGCTGATGAACTGAAAACAAAATTCTTCACTTGGTACTTTTGCATCAATTCCAATAGGATTAAGGTTCCTGTCAAGTTGTTGTGGTAGTATTTTAAAGGTATAGATACTGATTCACCAACTGCCTTAAGACCTGCAAAATGTATAACTGAATCGATCTTTTCGTCTCTGAAAACATCTTCCAGTGCGTGTTTGTCAAGTATATCTATTTTATAAAATTTTACTTCCCTTCCACTGATCTGCTTTACTCTTTCAACTGCTGTCTCCTTGCTGTTAACCAAATTATCAACGATGACCACCTCATAACCTGCAGACATCAGTTCCAAGCAAGTATGAGTGCCTATGTAGCCGGCTCCACCGGTAACCAGTACTGCCATGCAATAACCCCCCTTTTCTTTTGAGAAAGAATATTTTTATTACTTATTTATACAGAGTAACACTGCTTTTGGTCTAATTCTTTAATAATTTATAAATTTCTCCTGCTTAATCCAATTTGGATCATACTGTAAATATTTTATACAAAATGATTAAATAAAACAACCTTTTGGAAAAAGAGTACAGCGGGGCATTATCTACTGCTATTTGTTCAGTTGCTTTAGCACCTCATCGAGCTGATCCTTATTATCACAGCGAAGCATTGGCTCGAACAAATCGCCTTTCTGTTCCAGACGTGCTGTAATATTCTTTAGTGTAAACATGTCTGGTCGTATTTTCCCCAGTTCCTCCCAATCTATAGGTGTGGAAACTGCAGCGCTTTTTACAGCTCTGGCTGAATAAGCAGTAATCATACTTTTCCCATGCCACATCTGCAGCCAGTCAAAGTATATCTTTCGGTCACGGTTTTTCTTCATTCTCTCAATGGTAACCTTATTGCTCAATTTATGGGTGAAGTATTCCGCAAAGAACTGGTTAAGGTTTCTGGCAGTATCATAATTGTACCTTGCTCCGGTAGGAATGAAAATCTGAAGGCCAGTGGCACCTGATGTTTTAATAAAGCCGGTAATACCAAGTGCTAGGAGTGTTTCACGAATACTGTCAGCTATTTCAGAAACTTCCTCAAAAGTATTTGCTTCATCAGGATCAAGATCGAATACAAGACTTGAGGGGTTATCAGGTTTTTCATGAACATTAAAGCTGGTATGCAGTTCAAGAGCGGCCTGAGTGCACAGCCAGATTAAAGTGGCTGCCGAATTAAGAGCTATATAGTTTTTATTATTAAAATTAACTGTTTTTACCCATTCAGGTGTATTCGCCGGCTTTTCCTTTTGAAAAAAGCTTTTATCACCTATTCCATGAGGATACCTTATAGAGGTAAGCATTCTGTTTTTAGCGTACCTTATTA
>JAEYNI010000341.1 GCA_023412635.1 Bacillota bacterium | reverse complement strand
TAAAAGA
Source organism: Bacillota bacterium (assembly GCA_023412635.1). Taxonomy (GTDB): domain Bacteria; phylum Bacillota; class Clostridia; order Acetivibrionales; family DSM-1351; genus Ruminiclostridium. Next base: position 8,437 of record JAEYNI010000341.1, on the reverse strand, counting down.
AAAACACTTTTAAGTTTATATAAAGGAAATCAGATCGGGGGTGTACCAATGTTAAGAACATATCAACCTAAAAAAAGACATGCTAAGAAGGAACACGGCTTCAGAAAGAGAATGAGCACATCAAATGGAAGAAAAGTTTTAAGAAGACGCAGAGCAAAAGGAAGAAAGGTTCTTTCAGCATAAGACCGCATAATTGTGGTCTTTTTCTTTAAAAGTGCGTTCAGATGATGCTTTGACCTCAGACCTGCTATTCTCTGTTGGGCATAAATAAATTTTAAGGTAGTACGGTATGAGAAAAATTGTTACTTTAAAAAAGAATTATGAATTTTCCAGAGTTTTTAATAAGGGATCTTTTTATGTTGGAAGGAATATAACAATGTATATCCTTCCAAATAAATCCCACTCAAAGAGGATTGGACTTTCAGTTTCCAAGAAAGCCGGAAAGGCTGTTGTAAGAAATAGAAAGAAAAGACTAATCCGTGAATGTTACAGACATTACGAGGAATTTATAAAAAACGGGTTTGATATTGTAATTGCGGCACGAAGTGACGAGACAGTTCCGAATTATGGAGCATTGTTAAAGGAATTTAAATATTTGCTAAAAAAGCTCCAGATTCTAGATCAGGAGAAATACGATTGTTCAAAAAAGCTTTAGTTTTTATGATAAGGTTTTATCAAAGGTTTATATCACCTCTTAAAATGAGGCCTACATGCAGGTTTTATCCTACATGTTCACAATATGCCATTGATGCTGTCATGAAATATGGGTGTATAAAGGGCAGTTATTTGGCGGTAAAAAGAATATTGAAGTGTCATCCCTTTCATCCAGGAGGGTTTGACCCTGTGAAATAGATCGAATAGACTATAGGAGAGAAACATGGGATTTTTAGATTTTATTGCTAAGCCGCTTGGCCAATTTCTTTATTGGATATATAATACAGTGGCTTTTGAGAACTATGGACTGGCTATTATTATTTTTACTATAATTGTAAGGGCAGCAATGATGCCTCTTACTTTGAAACAGTACAAATCAAGTGCTGAAATGCAAAAGGTTCAACCTCTTCTTAAGGAAATACAAAGAAAGTATGCCAATGATAAACAGAAGCTTAATGAAGAAACAATGAAGCTTTACCAGGAACATAAAATAAACCCGGCCGGCGGATGTCTGCCTCTATTAATCCAGATGCCGATACTTCTTGCATTATGGCAGGTAATTACAAGACCTCTTTATTTTATGTTGAAGTTTTCGCAAGATAAGGTTGATGCTCTTGCAACTCAAGCAGATGTATTAAAGCATGCATATAAAGAAATTGATACTATTACTTATTTCATGAAAATGGGCAAGGGTAGTGAAGTTGGAAATCTTAACATGTTTTTCCCTAGTCATGGAGGTCTTAATCTTGGATCGATACCTACCTATCACCTTGATCAACTTACAGCAGACCCCATGAAAATCTGGCTGCTAGTATTGGTTGCCATAGCCGTAGGTACTACATTTATTACGGCACGACTGTCAATGCCAAAAACAACAGACAAGGCAACCAACCCAATGGGAAACAGCTTGATGTATATTTCTCCTATAATGACATTAATTTTTTCCTTCCAATTCCCTGCAGGTCTAGCATTATATTGGGTAGCAGGTAACTTTTTTGCGATTGGACAGCAACTCTATGTTAATAAATATGTCCTTAAGAAGAAGGAGGTAGTGAGTAAATAATGGCTTATAGTATTGAAAAAACAGGTAAAACCGTTCAAGAGGCCATTTCAGCTGCATTGTCAGAGTTGAATCTCAATCATGAAGATGTTGAGATAGAGATTTTGGATGAAGGAAACAAAGGCATTTTCGGTATTATTGGTTCAAAGGTTGCAAAAATCAGAGCAACCGTTAAGGAAGTTGAAGAAACAAGCCGTGGTGATATTGCATCAGATTTTTTATACACAATTCTGAACAATATGGGTGTTGAAGCTGAAATTTCTGTAACTGAAGATGAGGAAAGCATAGTAATAGATATAAATGGTGATGATATAGGTATAATTATCGGACGTCGAGGAGAAACAATGGATTCTCTGCAGTACCTGACCAGTCTGGTAATAAATAAAGACTACGATGATTATAAAAGAGTAATTCTTAATGTTGAAAATTACAGACAAAAGAGAGAGGAAACACTGGTTAAACTTGCTAATAGATTAGCTGAGAAGGTTGTTAAGTATAAGAAACCAGTTACCCTTGAACCAATGAACCCTTATGAGAGGAGAATAATTCACTCAACTCTCCAAGGACATAAATATGTTGAAACCTATAGTACAGGGGAAGAACCAAAAAGAAAAGTAGTTATAACGTTAAAATAAATATGTTTCCCTTTGAAATGGTTTGAGGAGTATATTCCTTGAACCATTTTGTGCGCGTATAGGAATTTATATGTTTTTAATCTTTGAATGTATTAGTATAACTTAGGTTGAGCAAGTACATTAAAAAATTCCATATAGATAAATTCCTAGACGCGGGGATTGAAAAGGGGATTCCCCTATCCGGTGTAGAGGGGGTGCTCAGAAATACGTAGTGTTTCGTCGAAGGGGGCAGTAGTGCCCCCTAGCGAACAAGATAATTTGCGAGTAAAGACAGAGTAATTAAAACGGGCACTAAACAGCTTGGCGAAGCAAATTTCTTGGTTATTATAATTTTAAACTGTGAAATGGAGTTCTTATGCATTTTGAAGATACTATTGCAGCATTATCAACACCTTACGGTACGGGTGGCATAGGAGTTATCCGTATAAGCGGAGATTCAGCCTTTGAGGTTTCGGGAAAGCTGTTTTGTTCGTCCAGGACCATGGAGGAAATTGCTTCACATACTGTAACCTATGGAAAAATAGCAGACCCCGAAACTAACGAGCATGTTGATGAAGTTCTGCTGCTGAAAATGAAAAAACCGAATACTTTTACCCGTGAGGATGTGGTTGAAATTCACTGCCACGGTGGTATTGTTGTAATAAACAGAGTTATGGAGCTTCTGTTCAAATACGGTGCACGACCTGCTGAGCCAGGTGAGTTTACAAAAAGAGCCTTTCTTAACGGCAGGATAGACTTATCTCAGGCTGAAGCCATCATTGACCTTATTAATTCAAAGACAGTTGAAAGCTCCCGGGCAGCAGTAAGTCACCTTGAAGGAAGACTTTCAAATAAACTGAAGTTATTAAGAGGAGACCTGGTGGAGCTGTTGGCCCATATTGAGGTGACAGTTGATTATCCGGAGCATGATATAGAGGAAATCACAGGTGAGAAGGTATATAAAAGTTTGAAGAAAATCAAGGCAGAGCTTTTCGACCTGGCAAAAACCTTTGACCGCGGCAAGCTGCTCAGAGAAGGCATTAACGTAGTAATTGCCGGAAAACCAAATGTAGGTAAGTCCTCATTGCTCAATCAGCTTGCCGGAAGCACCCGTGCCATTGTTACTGATATACCCGGAACCACAAGAGATATAATTGAGGAGTACGTTAATATTAAAGGAATTCCTGCTAAAATTACAGATACTGCAGGAATAAGAATTACTCAGGATATTGTTGAAAAAATCGGTGTGGACAAGGCCTACAAGGCTATAGAGGATGCCGACCTTATAATAATGGTAATAGCGGCTGATACTGGTATTCTCGAGGAAGATAAGGAAGTCCTTAATAGTATTTCAGGCAAAAAAAGTCTTATTCTTATAAATAAAACCGATCTGGTTGACAGGGCAAAGCTTGATGAAATAAGAAGTCAGCTGGATGCAGATATAATACTTGAGGCATCAATTATTAATGATGAGGGTATTGAAGGACTTGAAGAAAAGGTTAAAGAGCTTTTCTTCAAGGGCGATATAAGTAAAAACGAAGAAGTCTTGTTAACAAACGCAAGACATAAGAGCTTGGTGGATAAGTCTATAAATGCAATTGATCAAGCTTTGAATTCCTTTGATATGGGAATGCCGTTGGATATGGTTACAATAGATATTAAAAATTCCGCAGAATACATTGGTCAGATTACAGGGGAGTCTATAGATGAGGCTGTAATGCATAATATATTCAGCAGGTTCTGTATTGGTAAATAAGTATTATAATCTATAAATAGAAGTAGAAAGGAAGAATCCTTATGGATTATTTCGCTGGAAGTTATGATGTAGTTGTAGTGGGTGCCGGACATGCGGGCTGTGAAGCTGCCTTGGCCGCTGCAAGACTGGGATGCACAACAATAGTATTTTCAATAAACCTGGACAGTATGGCCAATATGCCCTGCAACCCAAGCATAGGAGGGACGGCAAAAGGACATTTGGTAAGAGAAATAGATGCCTTGGGTGGAGAAATGGGTAAAACCACTGATAAAACCTTTATCCAATCCAAGATATTGAATAACTCAAAGGGGCCTGCAGTATATTCACTTCGTGCTCAGGTAGACAGACGCGGGTATCAGACAGAAATGAAGCACATCCTTGAGTTACAGGAAAATCTTGATATAAGACAGGCTGAAATAGTTGAGCTCCTCACTGATGAGAATAAAACCAGGGTTACTGGAGTTAAAACTCACACAGGCGCTATCTTTGAATGTAAGGCAATAGTACTCACAACCGGCACTTATCTGCAGGGAAGAATAATTATAGGGGATGTCAGCTACAGTGGAGGGCCAGATGGTATATTCCCTGCTAACAAGCTCTCTGCCAGTATGATGGAGCTTGGTATAGAATTATTGAGATTAAAAACAGGAACACCTGCGCGATTAAGCAGAAGGAGTCTTGATTTTACAAAAATGACCGAGCAGCCTGGAGATGATATAATAATTCCATTTTCCTTTGAGACTGAAAGTATCGAAAAGGAGCAGGTATCCTGCTGGTTGACATACACTAACAAAGATACCCATGAGGTTATAAAAAACAACCTTCACCGCTCCCCTTTGTACAGTGGAAATATTACGGGTATTGGTCCAAGATATTGCCCGTCAATAGAAGATAAGGTAGTAAGGTTTGCCGACAAGGAAAATCATCAAGTCTTTGTGGAACCAATGGGTCTGGATACAGAAGAAATGTATCTCCAGGGAATGTCAAGCAGTCTACCAGAAGATGTTCAGATGGATTTTATGAAGACTATTCCGGGACTGGAAAACGTAAAGGTTATGAGAAGTGCTTATGCTATAGAATATGACGGTATTGATGCTACTCAGCTCAAGCTGTCATTGGAATTCAAGAATATTGAGGGTTTGTTCTCTGCGGGACAGATTAACGGTAGCTCCGGGTACGAAGAAGCGGCAGCACAAGGAATTATTGCTGGAATAAATGCTGCTTTGAAGGTACAGGGAAGAGAGCCCCTGATACTGGACAGATCTCAGGCCTACATTGGGGTACTGATAGATGACCTTGTTACAAAGGGGACAAAAGAACCTTACAGAATGATGACTTCAAGAGCGGAATATAGATTACTACTGAGACAGGATAATGCTGATCTGAGATTAACTCCCTTAGGAAAAAGTGTAGGACTTATAAGTGAGGAAAGATATCAGAAATTTCTTGAGAAAAAGAAACTAATTGAAAACGAAATTAACAGACTCAACAACAGCTATTTGCCACCCAGTGAGGAAGTACTCAGATATCTTGAAAGCAGGGAAAGTACAGCAATTAAAAGTGGGATAAATGTGGCTGAATTGTTAAGAAGACCTGAAATCAGCTATGAGAGCCTTTCTGAAGTAATGGAACTGCCTGAATTACCTAGATCTGTAAAAGAACAGGTAGAGGTGGCAATTAAGTATGAAGGCTATATAAAGAGGCAGATGCAGCAGGTAGAACAGTATAAAAAACTTGAGGGGCGCAGGTTCCCAAAGGAAATAGACTACTCTTCTATACAGGGACTAAGACTAGAAGCCAGACAAAAATTAACACAAATCCAGCCGGAATCAATTGGACAGGCATCAAGAATAACAGGTGTTTCTCCTGCAGATATTTCAGTGTTGCTGATACACCTTGAGCAGATGAATCGGAGCAATGAAAAAAAGAGTGAGTAGTTAAGCAGTAATCAAAAATACCAGAAGAGTAGCAAGTATTACAAGTTCTGAAAAGAATATTTTATCAAAGTAGTCTGTAGGCTTAATGAGTCTGCAAACATACGATCTGGAGGAAGTTATGGTATTGGAAAATGAATTAGCCCAGCTGTTGAAGGAGGGTACCTTGAATTATGGCAGGGAACTTAACCAACAGCAGGTAAGCCAGTTTGGCATATATATGGAACTACTCAAGGAGTGGAATCAAAAAATAAATCTTACGGCAATAGAGGACGACAGGGAAATAATTATTAAACACTTTATAGATTCAATGAGCATTCTACCCTATATAAATAACGAGAAGCTGAAGCTAATTGATATCGGTACAGGGGCGGGATTTCCGGGAATACCTTTGAAAATAGCCAATCCTCAACTGGAAGTAACCCTTCTGGATTCACTTGATAAAAGAATAAAGTTTCTGAATGAGGTAATAAATACAACAAATATTTCCGGGAAGACTGAAATATCGGAAATTAAAGCGGTGCATGGAAGGGCTGAGGACTTTGGTGTAAAACCTCAGTATAGAGAAAAATACGATATTGTAGTTGCACGTGCGGTTGCCAATCTTCCGGTTTTACTCGAATATTGTCTCCCTTTTGTAAAAATAAACGGTATTTTTATTGCAATGAAGGGAAGTAATACCGAGGAGTTGAATAATTCATCGAAGGCTCTCGACATATTAGGTGGAAAAATTGAGAAAATTGAAAAATTCGAACTACCAGCGACTAATATAGAAAGAAATGTCGTCATCGTAAGAAAGTTTAGACAGACGCCGACAAAATACCCAAGGAAAGCAGGAAAACCTTCGAAAGAACCGTTGATATAAGTATTAATATCCAGATTTTTACATTTTTTTATCGAACGATTTTTTTCTGGTAATAAAGGAAATGACATAAAAGAAAAGAATTATCCTTTGAGTGTAATTTACAATATATGGTAGATTACCAAAGAAAACACATTAAAGTATACAAAGGATGGTGCCGTTATGTTAGAAAGCAAATTTCAATTTCCAAAGCAGGAAAAAAAGGATGAGTTAAAAAACATTACTTATGTTGGTATTGATTATATAAGACCAAACCCATACCAGCCAAGAAAACAGTTTAATAAGCTAGCTCTTGAGGAATTGTGTGAATCAATTAAGCAATATGGCGTATTGCAACCTATTAACGTAAGGAAGATTTCACACAGTACTTATGAAGTGGTGGCAGGAGAGAGGAGACTAAGGGCTGCAACCATGGCTGGGTTGAAAGAGATACCTGCGATTATAATAAATGTTGACGATAATGATTCTGCTGTAATGGCATTAATAGAAAATTTACAGAGAGAAGATCTTAGCTATATGGAAGAGGCTGAGGGCTACAGCAATCTAATTAACGAGCATGGTTTTACCCAGGAGGAACTGGCTCAAAAGATAGGAAAAAGCCAGTCAACTATAGCAAATAAAATCAGAATTCTAAAGCTTTCTCCCTTGGTAAAAAAGATTCTATCAGATAATAATTTAACTGAAAGACATGCACGGGCATTATTAAAACTCCACGACGAACAGCTTCAGTTGAAAGTATTAAAGCTTGTTTGTGAAAGAGGCCTAAATGTAAAAAAGACAGAGGAACTGGTTGAAAAGGCTATAGATAAATTCTCCAGAGATATGCGGCAAAAGCCGGTCGACAGAAAAATGACCAAAGCTATTAAAGATGTCAGGATATTTGTTAACACAATAAAGCAGGCAATAGACATTATGAAGCAGTCGGGTGTTAATGCCAAAGCGGCTCAGATAGACAGAGGGGATTATATAGAATTTGTAGTCAGAGTACCCAAAAATAATATGGCTTAGTTAAATAAAACATTGGGAAACTAATAAAAATGAACAATTATATGGTGGACGGTAATCCGTCCACTTTTTATTTGAGGCAGTTGGCTAAAGATTTGACTGTCAGCATGATAACTATAAAACGCGCATATCTGGAATTGGAAAACTAATTATTACTGATATTTTCAGCCATAGCTGGTCTCACAGTAAAAAGGACGAATTACAGAACAGTTGATAAAGTTAGGCTAATGAAGTGACAGGTGGGATATAATATATATCATCAGTATAAAATATGACTATAACCTCTATCAGAAAAAATTGCACATAACAAGGAGGTTGCTAAGTGCTTTCAGCATTACAGCTAATTGGGTTAAAAGTCGAAATAGGTGGACAGTTCGTTAAATTTTTATTACAATATATAGTGGACTACTTTGAAAAAAGCTAGTTTTTTATCAAATGAAAAGAGGTAATGAATTAAATGGCAGATGAAATAAGGGAGCAAAGAATTATTCCCATAGACATTGAATCAGAAATGAAGAAGTCTTTTATAGACTATGCTATGAGTGTAATTAT
>JAEYNI010000339.1 GCA_023412635.1 Bacillota bacterium | reverse complement strand
TGCCATAAGAGGCTCATTGCCAAGAGGAACGTGGAATAAATGCGAAAAAAATCACCTTGCTAGGGGTGAAATAATCAAGCGATAAAATTGACCCATTTAGGGTGAAATAATCATAAAGTATTGACATGATATTTGCCTCGGCAAAGATAAAAATATTAAATAAATCTTAATTTTTTAATAAATAATTGAAAGAATATGATTTTTAGTATACCTTTATATTATAAACGTTAAGTACTCTTAACAGTAGCACTTCAAATAATACTAAGGATGAAACGGAGTCTGTAAAATGAATTACTATTTACCTTTTTTTCTATCACTGGTAATTATGTTAATTGTTACACCCCAACTTACGAAACTCGCTCATAAAATAAACTATACCGAAAAACCAAATCTTCAAAGTGAAAGAAAAATACATAAGGAAAGTAAAGCATATCTGGCTGCAGTAGGAATCTTTTTTTCGTTTTGGCTTTGCTACTTTATATTCAGCAGAGATTTTAGCCAGAAATCAGTAGCTTTATTTATCAGCTCTTTGATTATTTGGGCCATCGGAATGGTAGATGACTGGTTCAAAATAAATGGAAAAGACCTGAAAGCCCTCCCTAAGTTTTTGATTCAAATTATAGCATGCTTTATTACGGTGTATTTTACCAATATCAGGTTTTTTGGAATTACTAACCCTTTAGATGGTTCGTATATACTTTTTCCGGAATGGATACAATTTTTCCTTTCAATTTTATGGTTATTTGGAGTAACTACGGTTATTAACTTCTCTGACGGCCTTGACGGATTGGCAGGAGGATTATCCTGTATTTCAGCGGGAACACTTTTTGTGGTTTCAATAACAAAGGGAAGCCAGTTGCTGGCCATCATGTCAATTACTTTGGTTGGAGTATGTCTTGGATATCTGAAATATAATAAATATCCTGCTAAAATATTGATGGGTGATGCAGGGGCTACCTTCTTGGGCTTTATCCTTGCAATAATATCGTTGGACGGAGCGTTCAAACAAGCTACGGCGGTATCAATTTTTATACCTATTCTGGTGCTGGGTCTACCAATATTTGACAATATATTTGTAATGTTTAAACGGATAAAAGAAGGTAAGCGCATATATATAGGTGATTCCTCACAAATACATTACAGGTTGCTAAAAAAAGGCCTCACTCAGAAACAGGCTGTATACATCCTTTATCTTATATGTATATGTTTGAATTTAAGCGCAATAATTCTTCTTTTGGTTGGTGAAATTTCCAATTAGCATATTTAATTGTTCTCATATTGCATAGATTCCTAACAAGTGATATAATTCTTAAAAATGAAAATAATAAAAGACAGTTCGTGACCATCCTGTCTAAAGCTTGAATAAAAAATGATTCTATAGGTTCGCATGACAAGCGAAAATTTATAGTAGTTGTTAATTCAAGCTTTGAATAAAACTACGGCGACGCTGCCTGCATTAGCAGGGCAGTATTTTGTTTTGTTTCGCAGTCATTCCCGGGTTGGAAGACTGTACACTCCTGCGTTTTAAATGTACCACTGGTCGCGACAGGGAGAGAGGATTTTATGAGAAACAAAAAAGTAATTTGGCTGACAACCTCAGCAATGATAGCAGCAGTATATCTGGTGCTGACACTAATTTTTTATCTGACAAGTTTCCTACCATACCAGATCAGATTTGCAGAAATTCTGACTGTGCTGCCTTATTTTACACCTCTGGCTATTCCTGGTATATTCGTTGGTTGCCTTGTTGCAAATATACTGGGGGGAAATGGAATATGGGATATAGTAGTAGGTAGCCTGTCTTCACTGGCGGCTGCTTATATGACTTACAAATTGACTTATAACAGACCAAAACGAAAGTGGCTGGCTCCTTTGCCGCCGGTTATTATAAATGCAGTCTTTGTCGGAGCCATGCTTAGTGTTCTTTACAAGCTGCCATTGTTTGCTACAATGCTTTCAGTTGGGTTAGGCCAGATTGTAGCATGCTATGTACTGGGTTTCCCATTAATGTTATTATTTGAGAAAAACAAACGAATAAGCGAACTTTTTAAACGAATTTCTAATAAATGTTCATTTCTGTCTTGATTTTTTCGATGGTCTATAATACAATTACTTTGTCGGCAAGATCGACATAAAACTGAATAATGGTGTTTTTTAGTATATTTTTTTGATAGATTTATATTAAAAAATATCCCGTATATTCTCGGTGATATGGTCCGAAAGTCTCTACGAAGCCGCCGTAAATGGCTTTGCTACGGGTGTTCATCTTTGACATTTATTCATTGTCATAAGAATAAGAGCTCCCAATCCACGATTGGGAGCTCTTTATATTAACTAGGCTGTTTTTTATGGCTATTAGTGAAATTGTTATGACTTGAAATATTTTGTTAGATTACATAATATTTCGTATTTTCCTGGAGGAATAAGATGGAACTCTTAAAGCAACGAATTTTAAATGACGGACAAGTAATAGGTAATGATATTCTAAAGGTGGACTCTTTTTTGAATCATCAGATGGATGTTCAGCTCTTCAATGAAATGGGCAAGGAGTTTTACAGATTATTTGCTTGTAAAAATGTTACCAAAATACTGACAATTGAATCCTCAGGGATAGGTATTGCATGTATCGCTGCGCAATACTTTAAGGTTCCGGTTGTTTTTGCCAAGAAATCCGAAGCCAAAAATCTTGATTCTGATATGTATCTATCAGAAGTGTTTTCATTTACAAAACAAAAAACCTATATCGTTAGAGTTTCTAAAAAGTATATAAATTCCAAAGATATTGTTTTAATAATTGATGATTTTCTCGCTAACGGGAAAGCCGCCCTCGGACTTGCCGATATCGTAGGGCAGGCAGGTGCAGAGATGGCCGGCATAGGAATAGCAATAGAAAAAGGCTTTCAGGATGGCGGCAGGCTATTGAGGGAAAAGGGGATTGAAGTTCAATCACTTGCTATTGTCCAAAGCATGGATGGTGGCAAAATAACTTTTCGGGATTAATAATTAGTTGACATAAATAGAGTAAGGACTATAGAAGACTATATAAGGTAACTTTTAAAGGGATTAAATGCTGCCGATAATCGGAAGCATTATGATAAATTAAATAAATAAAATTAGGGGGATTCTAGAATGAAAAGATTATTGGCATTAATGCTGGCTGTTGTAATGATTTGTTCTGTTGCACTTACAGGTTGCGGATCAAAATCAGCTAGTTCATCAGGAAAAGTGGACGCAGTAAAAGCAGGCTTTATCTACATTGGACCTATCGGAGACGGTGGGTACACTTACGCCCATGACCAGGGTCGTTTGTATCTGGAAGAAAAACTGAAAGACAAGGGCGTAACTACCACTTACCTTGAAAATGTTGCTGAAGACGCATCTGTCGAAAAAGCTATGAAAGACCTTATTGACCAGGGTTGTAATGTTATTTTCGCTACCAGCTTCGGGTACATGGAGTATGTTGACAAGGTTGCAAAGGAATACCCGGACGTAAAATTCTTCCATTGTTCTGGATACATGTCAAATGAAACAAACTTTGTTAATTACTTTGGAAGAATTGAGCAAACAAGATATCTTTCAGGTATAGCTGCAGGTCTGAAATCCAAAACCGGCAAGATCGGTTATGTTGCTGCAAAGCAGATTCCTGAAGTTATAAGAGGTATCAACGCATTTACTCTTGGAGTTCAGTCAGTTAATCCTAACGCTACAGTAAATGTGAAATGGACAGATACCTGGTACGATCCTACTCTTGAAA
>JAEYNI010000150.1 GCA_023412635.1 Bacillota bacterium | reverse complement strand
TTTAATTCGAGAACTTTTTCAGCTCCGCTGCCACCAACTATTGTTGGAACGTTTAACAATACGTCCTTTATTCCGTATTGTCCGTCAAGAACAGTACCAACAGGCATAATAGTGTTGAAGTCTTTCAGGATTGATTCAACTATTCTGTTAATTGAAAGAGCTATACCGTAGTAAGTTGCTCCCTTATTCTTAATGATTGTAGCACCTGCAGCTTTAACTTCATTAAAGAGCTCGTCTTTATTAATGTTTAAGCCGTTAGCTTTAATGTAAGCATCAAACTGTGTTCCTGCAATATGAGTCTGGCTCCATACAGGAAGCTGTGAATCACCATGCTCACCCATGATATAACCATGAACGTTAGCTATGTCTACGCCCAAAGCCTTACTGATATGAGTTCTGAATCTAGCACTGTCAAGTACTGTACCTGATCCGATAACCTTGCTTGCAGGTAATCCTGACCACTTCTGTGTCATGTATGCCAAAACATCAACCGGGTTTGATACACTTACAATTACTCCCTTATTGTAATACTTCATAAGTTCTGTAACAATGCTCTTCATTATTGAAGTGTTTTTCTTTGCAAGATCCAAACGAGTTTCGCCCGGCTTTCTAGCTGCGCCTGCAGTTACAACTATTACATCACAATCCTTAACATCAGCATAATCACCTGAGTATACATTCATGTGACCTGCAAATGATAAGCCATGGCTAATATCTAGAGCTTCTCCGTAAGCTTTTTCCTTGTTTACATCAATTAATACCAACTCTGAAACCAAATTGTTAATAGACATAGCATAAGCTGCTGATGCTCCAACGAACCCCGCTCCAATTATAGCTACCTTATATCCCATACAAATTCCCTCCATTTTTTTCGCAATTGCTATTAGCGTATCACAACTTGTATTAACTTACAAACATAAAAATCATGGTTTTAATATATTTTATTGCCAAAAATCGCTATTTTTTGAGATTACATTTAATATTTTAGCCCAAGCTTAAATTTTTATGCACTTTTAATTGATCTGTATACAATGTTTTCTTCAGGAGATAATTATACGTAACTCATGCAGGTTTGAGGAAAGATTGAGTAATTTTTCACAATAAATATATACAACTCATGAATTCCATAGAAAGCCATAAACAAGAGATTTTACTTTTTTCCTAAATTCCTGGACGGAACAAAGGTGGCAAAGCCACTTTTGTTTAATGTATCAAGAAAAATTTAGCACGCGCATAAATTAATAAAAAGGACGAAAACTCGTCCTATCTATTTGTTAATATTTAATTTCTCTCGTAGACTATCCTTAAGCCCTCCAGTGACAAAGTAGGATTAATATGATTTATGGTTCTTGATTCCTCTGCAATAAATCTGGAGAGACCACCTGTGGCTATGACCTTTATGTCGTCCTCCTGCATTTCCTGCTTCATCCTCTTAACAATATAGTCAACCTGTCCGACATATCCGTAAAATATACCCGACTGCATGCTGGAAACGGTATTTTTACCAATAACACCCTCAGGTTTTATCAGGTCTATCCGTGGAAGCTTTGCAGCCTTTTGGAACAGTGCCTCCAAGCTGATCTTGATCCCCGGGCAAATAACACCACCCATATATTCACCTTTGGAAGATATAGCGCAGAAGGTGGTGGCTGTGCCCATGTCAACAATTATCAACGGACCGCCATATAGTTCGTACCCTGCAACGGCATTTACTATTCTGTCGCTACCAACTTCCTTGGGATTCTGGCATCTTATATTTATTCCGGTTTTTGTACCGGGTCCGACAATCATTGGCTCCAGCTTAAAATATTTTTTAATGGAGTGCTCCAGCGTATACATTATCGGAGGCACAACTGATGCTATAATAACTGCCTCAATATTGTCGGCCTTCAGACCTGCATGGTCAAACAAATTAAGCAAAAACATACCGAGTTCATCAGCAGTTCTTTCCTTATCGGTATTCAGTCTCCAGCTGGCCAGAAGTTCTGTTTTTTCATAAACACCAAGAACGATATGTGTGTTTCCAACGTCTATTACTAAAATCATATTCCTCCACCGCACCAATAAATATTTTTACCTATTAAACTCCAAGCCTTAGGCTTCGGATTTCTTTTATCTCAAGTTCTATTTCCTTTTCAATCCTGCTTATGTCAGCAGCGATATCAGCAACTGTTTCTTCAGCACGGGGTTTTATAGGGGGCCGCTGGAAATGCTGTCTTGCAGGCTCCCTGTTTTCTCTTCCTTCTCTGTTCTGATTGTCTCTGTCTCTATGGTAATTTCTCTGGAAGTTTTCCTTGTGTTGATTTTGATTGTTGTCTCTTTGAGAATTGTCCCTGCTCTGATTATCCCTATTTTCTCTTCTCTGGGTTTGATTGTTGTTTTCCCTCTGCTGATTGTCTCTTGGAGGTCTGTTATTTCTTACATGGTTATCCTTGTGAGATACCTCTGCATCCTTTTGAAAGGGCTTCTGCTGAGCGTTTGAATTGACATGCTCACCATTTTGAACTCCATCCTTTGAAAAATTCTTTCTTTGGTAATCATTCCTTTTAACCACTAGTTAATTCCTCCTAAGCTTTCTAACGACAAATAAAATAATAGCACATGTTTGAACCCTATGTATACCCCAGCAATCCTCTTACCTGAACTTCTCCCGCCGAAACGTTAATTGTTCTCCCATCCTTACATTTTACAACAAGTTTACCATCTGATGCAATGGATTGTGCAGTTCCAATATATTCGATATCCTTACTTACGATTTTTACTTCTTTTCCTACGGTAACAGAGTATCGGTTCCATCTGTCAATAATCTCTTCAGCCCTTCCTTTAAGGAACGTACTGTATATTTTTTCAAAAGAGCTTAAAATACTGCCTAGTAATCTTACTCTGGAATATTTCTTTCCGGTATTTATATAAATGGAGGTAGCCTTATTCTGTAAATCAGTATCAAAATCGCTCAAGTTCTGATTTACATTAATACCGATTCCTACCACCACATAATTAACATGGCCGGGCTCGGCACTTAACTCGGTAAGTATTCCTCCAAGTTTGCTACTATCTAATATTATATCATTAGGCCATTTGATTCCGCAATTAATTCCCAGTTCTCCCTTTATTCCTTCCACAACGGCAATAGCTGCTGCAAGTGTTATAATCTGGACCCTTTCAGGTTCCAAATCAGGTCTGACCACAGTTGAGAACCACAGCCCGCAGCTGTTATCGGACTGCCATTGTCTTCCCACCCTGCCTCTGCCCAATGTCTGCCTTTCAGCAACAATTACAGTTCCGTGGGGGCATCCTTCATTTGCCACTTTCTTTGCATAATTGTTCGTGGAGTCTATTTCATCGAAATGGAACAGTTCACGGCCTATCTGCTGACCTTCCTGAATAACAAGTTCTCTTTTGTCCAGTATATCTGGAGATCCCACAAGCATATACCCTTTCTTTGAGGAGGATTCAATTATGTAGCCTTCCTTCCTCAGTTCATTAATATGCTTCCAGACTGCTGTCCGTGATACTCCAAGACTGTTGCTGAGCTCTTCCCCCGAAACATATGCCTGTTTTTCTTTAAGCTTATGTAGAATTAGATTTTTCAAACTGTCTTTTCACCATCCCAATTTGTCAGTACTGGTCTTTTGATACAATAGGTTCTCCCTGCAGTAGTCCTAAAAACGGCAGTCCCTTTTTCGACATTTTCCAGCTTTTCAAGGTATTTTTCATCCACCAGCTTATCAAAAAAGTAATATAGAAGAAAATCGTCAGATTCTGCAAGCCGTTCTCTTAATTCCTGCAAAATATTATGTATGTATAATTCCTCCGAATTTGTATAAATAACCGGCGAATCCATTCTTTTATCCAGAATGGCCGCCTCACCCGAAAGAATAGTAGTAGTTATTAAACATTCAGGAAGTCTGTAAGTTCCAAAAATATATTTTTCTACAGGTATTATAGAATTATAGTACAGCTCCAATTCAGAGTTTTGGTCTGGAGCATTTTCATATAAAAACCTGTCTGCAACAAAACACTTCTCATTTTTAACCTGTATTTTCAGGCAGGTGAACTCGGAGGACCTGTATAGCTCAGGGTTGTCCTTGGGATTCAACAGTCCCGCGAAGCACCTTATCTCCTCGCCATCTATAACTATCTCCCTGTTGTAACTTGAAGACAGCTTTAACCCGCAATCAAGAATATCTGATACATCTTCAGTTTTTACATAATAATAGACCTCTATCATTAACGCACCCCATGAAATGTAATCTACAAGAATATTTAATGGTTTAAAACAGTTGGAGAAATAATTGAAAGAGAATTTCTCCAACTGTCGAAATTCCAACACTTTTATATAAACATATATTAATCTTTTACAGCACGCGCCTCTTTCATTATATTACATATCTCTGAATTCTACCATATCGGGTTTTGTCATAATATTGTTAATAAGGTCAAGGCTGATTGGGATGACGCCTTCCTTTTCAATACTCTTTAAGCTGCCTTCGAGAACATGGTTAACCTCATCCTGTTCTTTTTTGAATTTGGTAATCATCTGAACTGCTGGGTCAAACTCCTCATAAAATAGTACGATTAAATCCCCGGGTTGTGCATCCAGCATGGACTTTTCCAGCGCTCCTGTCTCACTTAGTATCACTTCGATGTTCTCTTTTTTGTAGCCCGTACCCGATATACTCTCTTCGAGTATTTCCGCAACTTCTCCTTTTTTTCTTCCTCTTAAGTCTAAATCTTCCTTAATATATATTTTCTCAAAAGACCTTGCGCAAAGCTCCCCGACTTCTCTAATATTTGCATCCATTCTGTCTCCGGGCATGCCCACAATTCCCACAAGACGTTTCGCCTTCATCTTTTGCATAAATTTGGTCACTGCAGAATAGCCAGCAATGTTATGACTGTAATCTATCATAACCTTGAAGGCGCCCATATCGAATATATTGAATCGGCCGGGATTCAATTCTACACTCGGTCTGAAGGTGCTCATCCCTTTTTTGATAACCTCCATAGGCGTGTTAAGCC
>JAEYNI010000250.1 GCA_023412635.1 Bacillota bacterium | reverse complement strand
AAAGTATTTATAAATACTTTGAAAGCGCACATGGCCAATTAACCTCCTTTATTCGCCTTATAGCGGTAAAGGATATAAATTTTCATTACTATTTTGTGGCCGCTTTGCGGCTCATGGAGGTTAATATGTTTGCGAGAAGAACTGAGTTTTTAAAAGCATCAGAAGTAAGGGAACTGCTTAAGCTGACAGATAAAAATGAGATTATATCCTTTGGGGGAGGTCTTCCAGCTGAGGAGTCCTTCCCGATTGAGGAAATGAGGGAGATATGCGGTGAAATTCTGGAGGGTGACGGTGTTAGGGCAATGCAATATGCGATTTCAGAGGGTCATATCGGTTTGAGAAAGATTATTGCAGCACAGATGGAGAAAAAAGGGGTAAAGGTCAGTATTGATGATATTCTTATAACAACTGGTTCGCAGCAGGGTCTCGATCTGACTGCAAAAGTATTTTTAGATGAGGGAGATACAATTTTATGTGAAAGTCCTACATATCTTTCTGCAATTAATGCATTCAAACCCTTTTATCCAAGATTTTCAGAAATCGAAATGGATGAAGACAGTCTTATTCCTGAAGACCTTGTTGCAAGACTCAACTGTCACAGCAAAGTTAAATTTTTATATACCGTGCCCGACTATCAAAATCCTACCGGCCGAAGAATGAGTCTTGAAAGGAGAAAGGCCATTGTAGAGATAGCAAACAAATATAACCTGATCATTATAGAAGATAATCCATATAGTGAACTATGTTTTGATAATAAAAAGCTTCCGCCTTTAAAAAGTTTTGATACTGAAGGAAGAGTAATATACCTCAGCACATTCTCCAAGACTGTTTGTCCCGGCTACAGGATTGGATGGGCCTGTGCAGCTCAGGATATAATCAATAAATATGTTCTGTTCAAACAGGGAACAGATATCCATACGAATTTCTTTGCCCAGATGCAGATTGCAAGATACTATGAAAAATATAATATTGAAGAACATATCAAAAGTAACGTAGAAATATACAAAAGCAGAAGGGACGCGATGGTTGATACTATAAAAAGAACATTCCCGGAAGAAGTGGAGTATACCAAGCCTGAGGGGGGCATGTTCCTTTGGGTTACCTTACCTGAAAACATCAATACAAAAGAATTATTGGTAAAGTCATTGAATAGAGGAGTAGCTTTTGTTCAGGGAAGCGCATTTTACCCTAACGGAGGACATGAAAATACCATGAGACTAAATTTCTCAGGTTTAAAAGAAGATAAAATTATAAAGGGAATCAGTATACTGGGTGAATTGCTAAAAGAAGAGGTCATGACAAAGTTTTAAAAGATTGGGGATAGGAAAATGAATTGGAAGGAAAATCGAATTGAAGCAGCGCTAAAGGGTGAAAATCCAACAGTAATTATCAGAATGAAAAGCGGGTTTGCTGTAATGGGGGATACTCAATTCCTACCTGGCTATTGTGTACTTTTAGGATATCCGGCTGTACACAGCCTGAACGATATTAGTATAGAGAAAAGATCAGAATTTCTGGTGGATATGAGTATTTTGGGTGATGCATTAATGGATGTATGTAACCCGATGCGAATTAATTATGAAATTCTGGGAAATACCGATGCATTTTTGCATGCACATATATTCCCTCGCTATATATGGGAAGAAGAGACCAGAAGAAAATTACCCGTATTTCAATATCCAAAGGAGAATTGGAGTAAGGAGGAGTATCAGTTTAACATTGAAAAGCACGGGTTATTAAAGAGCCAGTTAGCAGCGAAGCTGGAGGAATTAATGTTGAGGACCTATAAATAGAATTGTTTATTGTAAACTTACTAACTTTGTATTCATACTTTAATAGTAAGAAGATTTAATATATGAGGTTAGTATGATATATCTTGATAACGCAGCTACTTCTTTTCCAAAACCCGAAACAGTATATAAATCCATGGAGAATTGCATTAGAACATATTGTGCAAATCCAGGTCGGGGCAGTCACGCAATGTCTATTAAAAGTGCGCTGGCAGTAAATGAAACACGGGAAAAAATTGCAGCGCTTATAAAAATAAGAGATTCTTTAAATATATGTTTTACAAAAAATGCTACCGAGGCCCTAAATCTAGCAATCGCCGGAAGCTTGAAAGAAGGGGATCATGTTATCACTACCTGTATGGAGCATAATTCGGTACTAAGGCCTCTAAAGACTATGGAGAAATATAACGGAATAAAGCTTACAATAGCTAATGCTGATGGGCTGGGCAGAATCGATCCTTTTACAATCAAAAGATATATAAATAAGAGAACCAAAATGATAGCCTGTACTCTTTCTTCAAACGTCAACGGAATTATTATGCCCATAAAGGAAATTAGTCGAATTGCTGAGAACAGCGGGGTGTTATTTCTTCTGGATGCATCTCAGGGTTTGGGAAGTATAGAAGTAGGCCTTGATAAAATGTTTGTAAGCATGCTGGCCTTTCCTGGGCATAAAGGGCTGATGGGACCACAGGGAACCGGAGGAATATATGTTTCGCCCGATGTAAAGCTGAATCCAATAATGAGCGGTGGAACAGGAAGTAAATCAGAATATTTATATCAGCCTGACCTGTTGCCTGACAGATTTGAAAGCGGAACACTTAATACCCCCGGGATAGTGGGTTTGGGTGCTGGTGTAGATTTTGTAACTAAAACAGGTATAGCAGAAATAAAAAGAAAAAAAGATGAACTGATAAATAGGCTTGTGGACGGCTTAAAGCAAAATAGAAGTATTAAAATTTACAGTCCTGAAAATGCTAAAGAAAACTCAGGGATTGTTGCTTTCAATGTTAATGGTAGAGATTCTTCAGAAATAAGTGCTCAACTCGACAAAAGGTACTCCATTGAATGCAGGTCAGGACTCCACTGTGCTCCTCTTGCACATAGGCACTTTAACACTAATAAAACCGGGATGGTACGGTTGAGTGTAGGATATTTTAACACATTGACTGAAATTGATAATACAATTTCAGCAATTTATCGTATAATATATAATAGTGTAAATCAAAATTAATGAAATTGATCAAAACCTTAAAAAAATTAATTATCTAATTAAATATTTTTAATTTTATTATAGACAAAATTAACATCCAGGTGTATAATTTACCTATAATATACTTGGAGGTAGAGAAACAATGGATAATAAATTTAAAAAAGTGCTGACAATTATTGGGATGATTTTTTTATTTATAATTGCATTAAAAATACTGGGTTGGGTACTTAGTTTGATTTTACCTGTAGCAATCATTGGTTTAATTGGCTACATTATTTTCAGAGTAATCAACAAAAATAGTGCTAGTAAATATTAGGCTGACCTTAATGAGAAATTTTAATACTAAGTAAGGAAATAAAAGCCATTATTGGGAAATCAGTAACGGCTTGCTTTTTTTTGCCGATATATAATATGTGACTCTAATTATTTTCATATTATATTGGGAGGTGATTTTATGGAAATTAACAGAGTATCAGCAGTATATCCTGTAATCAAAGTATTAAGTTACAAAAAAGACGGTAAGTCGGATGAGAAAAGCAGAAATAGCACTAAAGACGACAGAAATTTTGAAAAAGCATTGCAATCAAAGAAAAAAGAAGGTGCAGCTGTAGATGAAAAAGTATAGACAGGAGTAACAAGACCATGAGTTACAGAAATAACTTCATGGTCTTGTTGTTTTCATAAGTTTATTCTATATAATTCATTACAGACTTGACAAATAATTTCACAAGAATAGCTATCTAGATTCTTATCAATTAAAGTGACAAGAGGGGAATTATCTTTTGGACAGCATAACCGGTTCTTTATTTTGATTAAAGATTGAAAGTTAAGTTGGTTTTTTAGGTTACTGTCAAATTGAATAAGTACATTTCCTTTTTCACCACATTTACATAAATATTCGAACTTAAAGCTGCTGTAAGTGATATAACATAAGTAAGCAATTGTTTTATTACAGCTTGTACAATACATCCAGCCGCCATGATCTGTTAAAAGACGGGTGTTATTAAGTATTCTTTTAGTTGGTTTTCGAGACATTGTAGCTCCTCTTTATAGTGCTTCTGATTGAATTTTTTGCATGGAATTTGAAGCAAGAATATCTGTAACAATTTTTTTTATAATCTGTGGAGACTTATATTTCGGAAGTTCAGCAAAGGTAAAAGACATTTCGTCAATGTCCTCCATTGCATTTGTATATTCCTGTATTAAATTACTATCCAGTGTTTCCAGATCAAGAAACTCCAAGGACTGTGGATTTAGTCTGCGGCTTGTTATTGCATATCCTATTCTTCTCTTGCATGAACAGTTTTTTGATGCTCCCAGCTCACAATAAGAACTCAAGAATTCACTCATTTTGCTTCTTAGCCTGGAAAGTCGCTTTCGATATGCTTCGGGAGACATTTCCAGAACTTCACCGCATATTTTACTGTCAACTCTAAACATCGTACCTAATATATAAATGATTCTGTCCTCCGGTTGGAAACACTGGAGCATAACATTTGTACAGGACATCTTGAGTTCCTGGGCCAATAAATCCTCATCTACGCCTTGTAATAAAGCAGGATTGTTTTCTATAAATCCATTTTTTATATCCTGTCCATAAAACTCAAAACTTATGGGAGGCATTTTAGAAAACAACCCTTTTTTATAGTTCAGCAAATGATTTGTGGATATTTTGTATACCCAGGTTGAGAATTTACTATCATTTCGGAAGGTGGACAATTTTGTAATTACCTTAATAATAATCTCTTGGGTTGCATCTTCGGCATCGTGAGTATTACCCAACATTCTAAGTGAAAGATTAAAGATAAAATCTTTTACTTCTAAAAGTAAATCTTCAATTGCCTGTTTATCACCGCCTAAAGCCTTTTCTACAAGTTCATTAGGGTCAGTCATTAGTGTATCATCCTTTCAATGATTTTATTTATTCATATAATTAGACAATTGCTAGGTAGTAATTGTGACAATTTTTTTATAAAATATTAAAGGAACCTAAATTAAATCAGGTTCCCATAGTTTTTTTCTATTTTATAACAATGCTGAAGAAACTTAAAGTTTAAGTTTTTGAATTATCAATTCTCCTTCAATTCGTGTTAAAGTATCCTTGGGTTTGAATCCAGCGGATTTAGTTTCCATGAGTCCCCATTTAATAACTTTATCAGCTGCATCACGTGCCCATGAGTTTATAGTAGACTGGTCAGAAAAAGAAGCTGTCTTCCGTTGGATTTGTGGAGTTAACTTCGAATACTCAACAAAATTTACAAGCATAACGGCGAATTCCTCACGTGTAATCAAATTTGCCGGAGAGAAAGTTACCCCCTTGCCTTTTATTATTTCATTTTCCTTTGCCCATTCAACTGCCGGATGATAATATGCGAATTGAAATACATCTTTAAAAGAACCTGTATTGTTTTCAGAGGATTTACCATCCTTTTTGGCAAGTTCATACAGCATTTCAACGGCTCGACCTCGAGTCAGACCTTCAGTTTTATTTATCGGTAATGAAATCTGATCTCCTTTATTTACAAGGTAATCAACAGTAGTATCCACTCCTGCAAGATAATCATCAATCGTTTGTTCCACAAACGCATCGGGTCTAAGGGATTCTATGCCATAACCCTTTGCGGCTTCTAAAATTTCGCTTAAATTAATGAATTTGGATGAGAAACTAACTTTAAATCCGGAGTGGGGTAGAGTAAAAGAATTAACTGATCCAAAATGATTTACACTACCACTGGTCGGACTACCTACCAGTATGCCTCCGGCTTCCTTTACCATGACAGCGTTAATAACAGCAGATGAATAGGTTGCTTCACCTATCAAACAATAAAGTTTTGTTTCCTTCTGTCTTATTTCATCAGTCAAAACAGAAAGCAATGGCATAATTACACCATCAGATCCGCCTCCATTATTTCTTAAATCCAATAATATTTTATTATATTCACCATTACTTAAATCGTTTTTGACTTGTGCTGCGAAGTCTTTCATTAGAATTTCCTTGTCTTCCCGACAAACATTGTATTGAATATAGAATGTTTTATCATTCAAGGGAAGGGATTTGTAAGACTTTGATTTATCATAGCTGGTGACAGGTAACGCAGCCTGTTTCATAGATAAACTAACTATGTAGTCGGGGGCAAGCTTTTCTGAAGATAATATGGATTTTATAGTAAACTCACTTTCTTTACCTTCTTTGTCCTGTACAGTAATCGGAATGGCAGTACCGCCATTAACGATACCTAGGTAAGTAAGTATTTCTTCAACATAAAATTGGCCCTTGAACTGACGGGCAAATTTTATCTCGTTATCAGCACTTATAATAGTCTTAAATCGTGTTGCTACTTCCGAAGTCGGAATTTTATTTATTGCAACTACTCTTTGACCTAACATTGCTTCATCTTCTTTTTCAACAGCACTTAGAATCCAATCTCCCTGATAAAATTCCATTCTTATAGGTAAAATATGTATATCGCTCTTGTTTGAGCCAAAACTAATATTTGTATGAGAATCACCTATCATAGCAACTAAACTTGTCAGGTCCAGATAAAATTCCATATCGGTTTTCTTATCCAAATTTGATTCAATTTCGGCTTTTCGTGATAAGAATTTATCTTCGGTTGTAATCGAAATAATGTTCGGATGCTTTTCCTTTAGAGTATTACAAAGAAAGTTCAAGTCATCCTGTCTTTGGTTATTTTGCTCTGCAGCTATAACGTTGTATGGTAAAAGCATTACAATAAGTAATAAAACAAAAAATTTCGTTAACTTTTTCATAAATAATATTCTCCTTTGCTATTTTATGTATTGAATTATATTTATCATAAGTGACATTTTAGTGACATTAACAATTTGTAAGTCTAAGATTTTTTATTTTCAATAATCTTTATATTTTTGATAAACAAATAAACTAATTTTAATGAAATTGTCTGTCAATACTTTATGATTATTTCACCCTAAATGGGTCAATTTTATCGCTTGATTATTTCACCCCTAGCAAGGTGATTTTTTTCGCATTTATTCCACGTTCCTCTTGGCAATGAGCCTCTTATGGC
>JAEYNI010000247.1 GCA_023412635.1 Bacillota bacterium | reverse complement strand
AAATACCTGACAAAATGAGAATGAAGTTCACCCAGGCTATAACCAGCGGTAACGAGGTTCTTGAACTGGATTCACTATCTAAGGCCTATGGGGATAAAAAACTGTTTGAAAATATCAGTTTTAAGCTACGGAGGGCTGAAAGAGTATTTTTGTTAGGTCCAAACGGCTGCGGGAAATCTACCTTGCTTAAAATACTGGCTGGAAGGCTGGAGTCTACAGCCGGGAAATTTAGTTTTGGAGCTAAAGTCGATCTTGGATATTATGACCAGGAAATGGCCGATCTCAATGACGACAATACTATTCTTGATGAGGTCTGGAGTGTGAATCAGAAGCTCATCCAGACCGAGGTAAGAAGCGCGCTGGCAGCCTTTTTATTCACCGGTGAGGATGTGTATAAGAAGATATCCGTCCTCAGCGGAGGAGAAAAGAGTAGGGTGTCGTTGCTCAAGTTGATTTTCTCTGAGGCAAACTTTATTATTCTGGATGAGCCAACAAACCATCTGGATATAAATTCAAGAGAGATTTTGGAAGCTGCACTGATGGACTATGAAGGAACAATGCTTATAGTATCCCATGACCGTTACTTTATAGACAAACTTGCTACCAGGATAATAGATATTGGTACAAAGCCCATAGTGGATTGTCAGGGAAACTATACTTATTTTAGCTCCTATATTAAGAAAAATAATGTGTCTCAAAATTCAGGAACTGAAGTAAATATAGTATCTGAAGCTAAGCAAAGTCATATGGCTACCAAAGAGGAGCGTAGCAGAATAAGAAAGCTGGAAAAGCAGCTTGCAGATACTGAAAAAGAGATTGGAAACATTGAGAAACGTCTGGTTGATATTGATAATGAGATGACTGAAGCTGCTAGCGATCATAATAAGCTGTTGGAGTTAAGCGAGGAAAAAGCATTGAAAGAACAGCGGCTAGAGGAATTATATACAGTTTGGGGCCAGGTCACCGATCAGCTTGAAAATCAGCAACGAAGTGGTCGGTAGTCAGACATAGGTGTTATAACATAACTAGGTAAACGCAACCACCTAAACCGTAACCATGCTAGTAGACTCTGAAACAGTTATAAATACATTAAAGCTGCTACATACAGGAATTAAGACTTCCCGGCGTAGCAGCTTTTAATTGAGTTTATGAAATTAAGTCAATTGCCAGTCTTGAGTTTTCTTCAGCCTTGCTCACAAGAACCTTGACGGACTTTTCCAAATCCTTTTTAACTTCCTCACTGTTCAGCATTAAATGGTCCACTTTATTACGGAGTGTTTCAAAGGTAATTTCCTTAACATGGCCCGCAGAGGGCTGGTTAACGTATTCAAGGAAACCTTCAACCTTGGGCTGATAACTTATGCCTATGAGCGGTACATTCATGTAAGCGGCAAATATCAAGGCATGAAGACGCATTCCGATCATTATGCTCATTCTTTTGATAATTTCAAAGGTTTCTGAAACAGAATGGTTGTTGGTGATAACATAACCATTGGTTTTCATCTTGGTTACTATATTTTGGATAGTAACTATATCTACCTGGTATTCCATTGGAATAAATACAGGTATCAGATTATAATTGGTATAAACATAATCTGCTGTTTTAGCAATAATATCTTCGTACCTTGCCTGCTGGTGTTTGTCGCAATCAGGACACTTTCGTACTGAAAAACCCGCATAGCTTTCATTTAAAGGTATACCTTCGTTCTTAAATATCTCATCAGGATTATTTGTACTATCTACACGTACAGCAAGGGCTGCATCGGCAGTAAGAAGGATTTTAGGCTTGGTTATACACATTTTTTCCAGCTCTTTATAAGAAATTTTTTCTCTGACAGTAATAACGTCTGCCATATTTAATATCTTCTTGGAATACTCGGTATTTCTGCTTTTATTAATAGGACCGATTCCATTGGCATAGAACATCACCTTAAGCCCCATTTTTTTAGCAAGCCAGGCGACACCTAAATAAAAGAGTATGGACCTGGAACTGGTACTGTCCTGAATAATATTACCGCCGCCGTAAATAAACAGCTTCGCCCTTTTCATAGCTGAATAAACAGCAAAAATGTTCTTTCTGTTTATGGTATTAACATTGTAATTGATGGATGTTTCAGCTGGTCTCTTTGACATGACCAGAATGGATATGTCAGGCTTCTGCAGTCTGAGGTTTTCCACGATGGATCTGAGCATGGCGTCATCACCAATATTACTGAATCCGTAATATCCTGAAATAATTACATCATACTTTTCTTTTTTTATAGGTTTTTTAGAAGGTTTACCCATAGCTGATCTTCTGCTGGTTATATCAGATAGTATGGCTTCGTAAATACCCAGCTGAGTCCTCCGCATGGCTTCAAGGGAAAAGTCTCTATTTGCTTTCTCATACAGCTGTTTGCCGAACGTCTCTCTTTTTGTACTATCTGCGGCAAGATCCAGAATTTGATCGGATAAGGTTAAATAATCTCTGGGCTCAAATAAATAGCCATTGACAGAAGATTCAATAAGATCTGGTATTCCTCCGACACGGCTGCAGATGGTAGACCTGGAAAAACGGGCTCCTTCAAGAAGGTAATAGGGAAATCCTTCACTGATCGAAGTCATAACGTTTATATCCAATACGCTGATGAGCTCATAGGGGTTATTAAGCCAGCCCAGAAAAAATACATTGCCATCAAGGGCCAGTTCTGTTGTTCTTGCCTTTAACTCCTTACTCTGTTCACCTTCGCCTCCGATTAGGAACTTAATCTTTGGATTTTTTTCAATAACAAGTTTAGCTGCTTCCAGTAATGTACCAATGTCCTTAACAGGATCAAGTCTTGCAGCCGTACCCACAAGAATATCATCTTCCTCTAAGGGAATATTATATTTTGCGGAAAATTCCCCTCTGGAAAATATTTGTGTCGGCATACTCATATCCATTCCATTAAGAATGGTAAAAATTTCGTCACTGCTAAAGCCTCTTTCAACAAGCATTTTTTTAAAGGCACTTGTCACAACTATGTAATAGTCAAGCTCTCTGAGCACTCGTGAATTAATGGCACCAATTGTAAGTCTCTTAAAAAGACTATGCAAATAATCCAGCTTGTAATCACTGTGAATGGTAGTTACAACAGGACACTTGCAGGCTTTTTTTATTGCATATGTAAAAATATTGGCTTTTGAACCGTGGGAATGAATTATATCAAATCTATTGTTCTTTACAAAAGATATGGCTTTTCTTATATCAGAATAAATATTGTATGATTTAATAACTTCTACTTTAATCCCAATTGCACGGGCGTCATCTGCAAAGGCTCCAGGTCTAAGGCAAAGCAACGTTACATCAGTACTGGAAGATAGTTCTCTGACCAGATTAAGAACGTGTACTTTTGCGCCGCCTACATCTCCTCCGCCGATAATGTGCAAAACTTTCATTTTTATCCTCCGTGTTGCTTTTCTTTTGTATATTACATGACTATTTTACCATGCATTTGTTGATTTGACACTATTCAATTTAAATCAAAGCCCATTATCAGTATATATTGTAGATATTTAGTGTCAGTTTACATATTCTTGCCGTAATTATCTAAAATAAGCTATGTTTCGTTGTCACGAGCTGTTTGATATGATATATTATAGACAGTATTTACAAAACAAGTTATTAGTAACAGAAAATAACATATATTACAGTGAGGAATTATTGACAATAAAATAACAAAGGTGATATAATACCAACACAAATAGAATAATGAGGTGAAAATTCCGATGGCTTCAAAGAAAATTTCTATGGCTGTAATAAAAAGACTTCCAAGATATCACAGGTATCTGAATTATTTATTAGAGCTTGGAATAAAAAGAGTATCTTCGAAAGAACTGAGTACTCGAATGGGAATCACTGCTTCTCAAATCAGACAGGATTTGAATTGCTTTGGCGGATTCGGCCAACAGGGTTACGGATATAATGTTGAGTCCTTATATACTGAGATTGGTAATATATTAGGAATAAATAAGACCTTTAACTGTATTATCATCGGTGCAGGAAATATGGGCCAGGCATTAGCTAATTATGGGAATTTTGAAAGAAGAGGCTTTTGCATAATTGGAGTGTTTGATATAAATCCCGATGTTATCGGTAGAAAGATAAAGGATATAGAAGTTGCGAGTCTCAATGATATTGATGACTTTGTTATAAACAATAAGGTAGATATAGCAATGCTCTGTGTTCCATACAGGGAAACCGCAGCACTTGCTGATAGGGTCGCAAAGCTTGGGGTAAGAGGTCTGTGGAACTTCTCACCAATGGATCTGAAAATTCCATACGATGTAATAGTTGAAAATGTACATCTTAGTGACAGCTTAATGGTCCTGGGATACAAACTTAATGAAAAGTTTTCAAGAGAATAGAATAATAAAAAATCAAAAAAGCCGGTGGATACCGGCTTTTTTATATCAGTAAAAAACTCTTGAGCTCTTCTGTAGATTTTCTGGAAATGAATGGGAAGCTAAAGACTCAATCTGATTTTTTTTAAATATTTAATGAATTTATTTAGAGTAATATTCCAAACACTGGCGTAGACAATTGAAAATATGAAAATAATTATCAAAGAAAAAAGCGTTGTTAATGGATCTTTTATTACCTTTAATTCCGAGATACCTGTTATGTAAAAATACGGTTATTTCATGGAACAATTTCGAAAATAGTACCCTGATTATAATCAGTTACCTTCATGGAGCCATAAACCCCCAGATATAGCCTTGTTTGATCCTGATTAGTCCCCAAACTTACATAATAAGCTGATCGGGCACCAAAATCATAATCGGTTTCAATAACGCTATAGTCACTTAGCTTGCAATCAGTTTTTAATCTGGTATATGCTAAGGTTCCTCTGACGGGATTTTGAGAGTTTTCACGGGCTAAATCAGTAAATATAATACTACCCTTCAGAGCAGAGATTGTACTTCCCAGGTATGGTTGGACTCCTGTAAGCGCACTTCCTTCAAATTTACCTGGTCGGGGGTCCTCGTGAAAATAATTGGTTAGTGGCTGAATAAACTGTACTGAGGTTTTAACTGCTTCATTATAATAAGCAATTGTTCTTTCAGTTAATGTAGAATTTAAATTGCAGTTTGTTACTATTGATGTAGGGAAAGCTCCTTCCCATCCACGCCAGCCAAGATTAATAAAACCTTCCTGTGCAGATTCGGAGTTTAAATACCCATGAATAAGCTGAGTAACCGGGATTGGTTTATAACGAACAAATGAATAAATGGACTCTACCATATCCTGGCCAACATTTCCTACATATTTGATATATTGATTATTAAACCTTTGAAAAGAAATGCCCGGTATGTTGCGGACTCCCTTGGCGATAACTGTAAGTGTTTCCTGAATAGGCGGGGGAAGCTCATTAAAACGTGATACTACAGGTGGATTTTCCGTAGATGTATTCTTTACTACATCAATTTCAATTATCTTACCGGCAACCTCCATGTTTTCCTGACTTAAATTGAATGGGTCATAGCCTGAACCACCATCTCCCGTCGTTAAAACGAGTTTTCCTGTCTCAGGTGAAAAGTTTAGGCTATTTACACCATTATGATTCATGAAAGGTCTTCTTAAATTAAGTAATGTCCGCCGCTTTCGGGTTTGACCGTTTGCTTGTAAAATCCATTCTTCAACGGTATCAATATGATCATAACGGATTACTCTACTTACCCACTTCAGATTTAAGGATTCGGGAGCACACGGGTCGGGTATAAAAGAATTTTCAAGAGCGCCGGGACCTTGTGTTCCGGATACAGAATAATGAAGGTAAAATAATCCGTTATTATAGAATTCGGGGTGAAACGCAAGTCCCAGCAACCCCCGTTCATCATAACCACCGCCGGAGGTTCCAAGTTCTATTACTCGTGGGCGAATATCTAAAAAAGTTCCCAGAACTCCGTTTCTGACGCAAAAGATCTCCCCTACCTGGGTTGCAATAAATAAACTCTCGATAGAGTCACCGCGCAATACAGCTGTTTTTAAAACTGTTGGTAAATTTATATTCCCAACAATTGGCCTATAACTGACTTTTACCTTAATCAACTAACTTTACACTCTTTCTCCAGTACTCTTTTATATGAATATGATTTAAAATGCCCTATTAGTACCAAATAGTATTGTGTATTATTCTACTCTGAAAACTCTGTAACCGTTTGTTGATAAAATAAAGTTAGACTTGTCGGCATTGGGTTGATCGGACAGGGTTATCCTTAAGCAACCCTGCTCAAACTCGCGGCTGTTGGATACATTGATATTTTTGATATTAATACCATTGGTGCCCAACAGCGTGGCAATACTGCCGATAATACCAGGCTCGTCCTTAACATCCACCAGCAGTTCAAAGCTCGGAGGAATCAGCCCGGCAGCCCTTGTAGAAAAGCTGTCTCTGAAATCCTTTGAATCCTGAAAAAATTCAAATATGCCTTTACTATTACGGGCTTGAATCTGAGCAGTAAAGCGGTTAATGATTTCGTTATATTCTTCAAGTAGTTTTACAACTACTTCACTGTTGCTTAAGACAATGTTTTCCCACATAGCCGGGTTTGAGGAGGCTATTCTGGTAATATCCTTAAAGCCTCCGGCAGCAAGGAGCTTAACCAGTCCGTCGCTGTTTTCCTTCTTATTCGCCAAATTTACAAGGGCAGATGCTACAACATGGGGCACGTGGCTTATACAGCCCGTAACCAAATCATGCTGCTCAGGTGACACAATTATGGGAAGAGCCCCAATATCTTTTAAAAGCTCTTTCATTGTGATAATGGAGCCTTCGTTTGAAGCTACTGTCGGGGTCAGCACATAATATGCGTTTTCAAATAAATGGGCAAAGGAGTTTGTATAGCCGGATTTCTCTGTTCCGGCCATGGGATGGCCTCCAATAAAAAGGGGAGGGCGACTAAGCTTTTCAACAAAGCTGCAAATCTCCCCTTTTGTACTGGCAACATCCGTCAATATACAGTTTTCCTTAATATTGTCCATGAGCTGTACTATATAGTCGGCAGCTTTACTGACAGTAGTACAGATAAATATGATGTCTGAATTAAAAATGTCGGAGGAACACTCAGAGTACCCTTTGTCAATAACACCTTCCTCCTCTGCAAGCCTGAGAGAGGGAATATAATTATCAACTGCAAACAATTTCAGTTCCGGATGCTTCAGGCGGAGAGCCTTGGACAGAGAACCGCCGATAAGTCCAAGGCCTATTATTGATATACTTTTAACCATAGTAGTTAAATTCTCTTTCCAGTATTGATGCCAGCTTGATAATATCTTTGCACAAAGAGTCAAAGTCTTTAAGATTCAGCTGCTGAGCAGCATCGGACATGGCCATCATCGGATTCGGATGAACCTCAACGATTATACCATCTGCGCCGGCAGCTATAGCCGCTCTTGAAAGTGGTATGACAAATTTAGATTTACCTGCAGCATGGCTTGGATCAACAATTACCGGCAGATGGCTCATATTCTTTACAACAGGAACTGCACTGATATCAAGGGTATTCCTTGTTGCTGTTTCAAAAGTTCTGATACCTCTCTCACAAAGGACAACATCGTAGTTTCCTTCGCTCATGATATATTCTGCCGCATTAAGCCACTCATCTATAGTTGTGGCCGAACCCCTCTTTAGAAGAACCGGCTTCATGGATTTTCCAACTTCCCTTAGAAGCTGAAAATTCTGAACATTTCTTGCACCTATCTGAAACATATCCACATATGGTATTGAAAGCTCCACAGCCTTTTCACTGGTCACTTCGGTAATAATCTGGAGGCCCGTTTCATCCTTTGCAGCTTTTAAAAGCTTGAGACCTTCTTCTTCAAGACCCTGAAAAGCATACGGTGAAGTTCTCGGTTTGAAAGCTCCGCCCCTTAAAAATTGAGCACCTGATTTCTTTACTGCACGGGCAGATTCCATTATCTGTTCGTAACTTTCTACAGCACATGGTCCGGCCATAATTGTAAGTTCTTTACCGCCAATTTTTACACCGTTAACATCTACAATACTGGGCTCAGGTCTAAAGGTTTTGCCTGCAAGCTTGAAGGATTCGACAATGGGAACAAGCTTCTCAACACCGGGCATCAGTTCGAGGGGTATATCTCTCAAAACACTCTTGTCGCCGATAATACCAATAATAGTTCTTTCTGTTCCCTGCGAGATGTGTACTCCTAGTCCGGAGTTTTTTAAAACATTAATTACGTCGTCGATCTGCATTTGATTCGACTTTTGATTCATTACAATGATCATAAAATCAACATCCTTTCTACCATTTTACATTAAGT
>JAEYNI010000245.1 GCA_023412635.1 Bacillota bacterium | reverse complement strand
GTTCTGGGAATAAACCAGAATGAGGATTTTGAAGTCGTAACCACAGAAAACAGTTACACAGGTAAAACGGTTCTGCTTGCCACTGGTCAGCCTCAAAAGAAACTGAATATTGATGGACTTAAAAAACTGGAGGGTATCGGCGTGAGCTATTGCACTACCTGTGACGGGTTCTTTTATAAAAATCTTAAGGTTGGTGTACTTGGGCATAAGGATTTTGCCGTTCATGAGGCTGAAGAACTTAAGCCTTTCACTTCAAATATAACAATTTATACAAACGGCAAGGAGCTTGAGTACAGTGGTAATTATAGCAGTCTACATGAAAAATATAAAATAGTAGACAAGACTATTTTGAAGCTGGAAGGTAAGGATTATCTTGAAAGAATTCATTTTTCAGATGGCAGCGTTGAGAATATTGATGGACTTTTTATTGCAAATGACAGTGCTTCAAGTACTGATTTTGCCAGAAAGCTCGGTGTAATCACAGAGGGTGCATCAATTACCGTTGATAAGGAGCAAAAGACCAATGTAACTGGGCTATTTGCCGCAGGTGACTGTACCGGAGGCTTCAAGCAGGTAGCTACAGCTGTTGGTCAGGGAGCAATGGCAGGTAGAAAAATTATTGAACTTGTAAGAGAAAAAAATGCAAGAACAGAAGTTAAATAGATAGAAAATATGTAGAGCATACAGGATGAGGATTTATGAGAGTATACGTTGTTGGAGTCAATTATAAAACAACACCGATAGAGATACGTGAGAAGTTCAGTATTGAACCTGATGAATATGAAAAAATGCTTTCAGCAATAAAAAACATCGAAGGCATTTCTGAGTGTGCCATTCTTTCAACCTGCAACCGTACTGAAATTCATATTTTTTCAGATGCTTCCTCCTTGGATACATCAAATATAGAAAAAAACTTCTGCCATCTTAAGGGGCAAGATATATGCAAAATGAAAAAATATTTTTATGTATATGAAGGAATCAATGCAGTCAGGCATATTATAAAGGTTGCGTCGGGTATGGATTCAATGATACTTGGTGAAGATCAGATATTGGGTCAATTCAGGAAAGCCTATGCTATTTCTATAAAATACGGTACATCTCAAGCAGTTTTAAATACACTGTCTAGACTAGCTGTTACTTCGTCCAAAAAAATAAAAACCAGAAGTCTGGCAATTAAAAAGGTTTCTTCTGTTGCCGGACAGGTGGGACAATTGCTTGGAGAACAGTATGGAAGTAACCTGGCAGGTAAAAACGTTCTTGTTATAGGTTCAGGAGAAGTAGGAAAAGCTGTATCAAAAATGCTGCTGGAGTCAGGTGTAAAAAATATTCTCATAACAAAAAGGAATGTAGTTGTTACACAAGAACAAGCTCAGGAATATAGCTTTTTTAAGACTATAGAATATAATGACAGATATTCTTATATTGACCAGGCTGATATTATTATTGGAGCTACCTCAAGTCCACACTATACAATCACTTCGGATATACTGTCAGAAAGTATGAAGGACAAGGAAAAAAAACACTTATTTATTGACCTGGCGGTACCAAGGGATTTTGATGAGACCATAGAAATGCTTGATAACGTGAAACTGTATAATATAGATCAGATGAAAAATATAGAAGCCTCCAGCTCAGATGTAGGAAAGCTGCTCGATTTTGATTATATTAATGAGCAAATCAACTGCTATATCCATGAGTTCATAAGGTGGTATAATTATAGAAATTCATTTATGAAGGCTCTAAATTTGGGTTGTTATACGGGGGTAACGGATTAATGGCTATGTTTCCTATGTATGTTGATCTGAAAGGAAAGCAGTGCATAATAGTGGGCGGGGGCGAAGTCGCATACAGAAAAGCGGAGATATTGTTAAGGTTTGAGGCTGTTATAACTGTTATTGCCCCTGAATTATGCAGTTCAATAATTGAATTGGATGAGCAGGGATATATAGAAATTCAAAAAAGTACATATTCTAAAGATTATATAGAAGGGGCTTACCTTGTTGTAGCCGCCACATCATCAACAGAAGTTAATGCATTGGTATATAATGATGCCTTAAAAAATAGTATACCGGTTAATGTTGTTGATGACCCGGAAAAATGTACTTTTATTTTTCCGTCGGTGGTTAAGAGAGGCCCTTTAACTATTGGAATATCAACTTCGGGAGCATATCCGGCCCTTTCAAAAAAAATCAGGAAAATATCAGAAGAAATATTTCCTGAGGCTTATTCTGAAATTGTAGAAATGCTTGCTGATTTCAGAAGATTGGTTCGAGAAAGTTCTTTGACCAAACCTGAAAAGGAAAAGGAACTTCGGACTGTTCTTGAAGAATTCTATTCAAAGGGTGAGATTACTCCCCTGGCATTAAAGACGATACTACAGCAGCATGAAAAGAC
The DNA here is from genome assembly GCA_023412635.1 of Bacillota bacterium. Classification (GTDB taxonomy): domain Bacteria; phylum Bacillota; class Clostridia; order Acetivibrionales; family DSM-1351; genus Ruminiclostridium. Next base: position 16,423 of record JAEYNI010000245.1, on the reverse strand, counting down.
GATACTACAGCAGCATGAAAAGACGATACTACAGAAGTAAGAAACGATTATACTACATACAAGATACAAGAAAAGACAGTACTAAAGTAACATGAGGTGAGGTTGGATTATGAATGGGATCATTAGGGTCGGAACCCGTGAAAGCGCATTGGCAATGGCTCAGAGCAGATTAATTATAAATCTGCTGGGCAGTAAGTTCCCTGAACTGAAGTTTGAACTTGTTGGAATGAAGACCAGGGGTGATATCCTTCTGGATACAAGACTTGATGTCATAGGTGGAAAAGGCTTATTTGTCAATGAAATAGAAAATGCGATTATTGATGATAAAATTGATATTGCAGTTCACAGTATGAAGGATATGCCTGCTGTCATGCCGGAACAATTAACCATTGCCGCTGTTTCTGAAAGAGAGGACCCCCGGGATGTTTTGGTAACATTAAACGGCCAAAGCCTGAAGGAACTGAAGCCTGGAGCAATAGTAGGAACCAGCAGCATACGCCGTGAAATTCAGCTGCTGGCTCTAAGACCAGACCTGACTATCAAGCAGTTACGAGGAAATGTGCTTACCAGACTTGATAAACTGGCAGCAGCTGAATTTGATGCAATAGTTCTTGCAGCAGCCGGGCTGAAAAGATTGGGGCTTCAAGAAAAATGCGTCTGCTGTTTTTCGGTTGAAGAGATGATTCCTGCTATCGGACAAGGCGTTTTAGGGATTCAGACCAAAAAGGGAGGCAAAATGCAGCAGCTTGTAAATTCAATTAACAGCCCAGACGGGTGGCTGGCTCTCGAAGCAGAAAGAAGCTACATGTTCCGTCTTAATGGCGGCTGCAGCACACCAATAGCAGCACATGCAGTCATCCACGGCAACGAAATGAAAATAACAGGAATGCTAGCTGTGAATTATGGTAAGGTTGTTTTAAAGGCAGCAGTTGAAGGAGATAAGCATCAAGCTCGCTCTCTGGGAGAAGAGCTTGCAGCTGTTATATTGGAAAAAGAAAGAAAGCTGGGGGATTGCTGATATGGCAGGAAAAGTATATATTATTGGGGCAGGGCCCGGTGACTACAAGCTTTTGACCTTAAAAGCAGCAGAGGCCATAAAAAAATCCGAGGTCATCGTATATGATCGGCTTATTGACAGCAATGTACTTGGTTTTGCTGATAATGGAGCCGAATTTGTTTATGTGGGTAAACAGCCTCAGCGCCACCAGGTACCTCAGAAGGAAATTAATCAAATTCTATTGAAGTATGCAAATGAAGGCAAGACTGTAGCCAGAGTAAAGGGCGGGGACCCGTTTTTATTCGGGCGTGGTGGTGAAGAGTGTGAATATCTTCATAAAAACGGGATTGAGTTTGAGGTTGTGCCCGGTATTACCTCCTCTATAGCTGTGCCGGCATATGCAGGAATACCGGTTACTCACAGAGAATATGCTTCCTCACTCCATATAATCACCGGACACCATTCAGCTGAAAGAGAAAGCACTGGGAATAGAAAAAGCGTCATGAATAGAGAATGCGCCCGAGATAAGGAAAGCAGCCCGTTATGTGATTTTGAAACACTTGCTAAACAGGAAGGCACTCTAGTTTTTCTGATGGGAGTAAAAAATATTAGTGAAATTTGCAGCGGACTGATGAAGTTTGAAAAAGCACCGGGGACACCTGTTGCAGTTATTGAGAATGGAACAAAGCCTGAGCAGAGAGTAATAACCGGCATATTAAGCGATATTACCGAGAAGTGCGAGCAGTATAAGGTGAAATCACCTGCTGTTATTGTTGTAGGAGAAGTTGCAAAGCTTTCTGAAAACCTCAGCTGGTATGGAAAAGGAGTACTTTCAGGTAATAGAATAATTACCACCAGGCCAGCCGGACAATCAGATGCATTGGTTAAGGGTTTAGAGGCAAATGGTGCCCACGTCACTGAATTTCCTGTCATAAAGATAACCGAACTTCAGGAGAGTGGGAGGCTTGAAAGAGCTCTGAACAGGCTGAATTCATATAGCTGGCTTATATTTACAAGCGCAAATGGTGTTGCTATTTTTTTTAAGCAGCTTAGTCTGCTAAGACTGGATATTCGCAAGCTATATGGAATAAAAATTGCTGTTATTGGTTCAGCCACAGAAAAAGCACTGATTTCAAAAGGCTTGTACCCGGATTATGTTCCTGAAAAATTTTCCACCAGGGAGTTATTGTCGGGCTTACTCGAAAAAATAGACAGTAGCGATAAAATACTCCTTATTGATTCTGAACTTTCCAGGCCTGAATTGACAGAGGGCTTTAAGAAATACAGTATAGCTTTTGATGAAATTGCTGTTTACACAACTGAACCTCATAATAATTTGGAAAATAAACTGGAATTTATTGTACCAGAGTTGAATAGGGCCGATTATATAACCTTTGCAAGTCCATCTGCAGTAAAGGCCTTTGTGACTATCCTGGGACAGGAAAGAATAAAGAAATTGTCAGCAGCTGTTATATGTATAGGACCTGTCACTGCCAATGCAGCGGCCGAGGAAGGTATATCGGTAAAAGCAGTAGCTGACCAATATAATGCAGAAGGAATAATTGAAAAAATAATTGAATTAAACAAAAAAGATAGCGAGCATCTTAAAACTGATTCAAAACTGATTCAAAGCACTTAAGATAAATTATAGCTTCGGAGGTAGACAATGGATTTAGTAAAGAGACCAAGGAGACTTAGAACAAGTACCGGGCTGAGAAAACTTGTCAGAGAAACAACGATTGGCATAGAGGATTTCATATATCCCATGTTTGTTGTAGAAGGTTCAGGCATCGAAAGGGAAATTTCCTCAATGCCGGGAATATATCATTATTCTGTGGACAGGCTGCTTTTTCAAATGGAAAGAGTACAGCAGGCAGGAATTCCAGGAGTACTCCTGTTTGGGATTCCTGATGAAAAGGATGAGGTTGGAACCGGTGCCTTTTGTAGTGACGGTATTGTTCAAAAAGCTCTAAGAGCAGCAAAACAGAGGTTTCCAGAACTTGTAGTGTCCGCCGATTTGTGCCTGTGTGAATATACCAGTCATGGACATTGTGGTATTATTCAAGACAACAAAATAGATAATGATCTGACATTGGAGATTTTGTCAAAAGCAGCGGTCAGTCTTGTTGATGCAGGCGCAGATATCATTGCTCCCTCTGACATGATGGATGGTAGAGTCGGTGCCATAAGAAAAGCACTTGACAGTTGTTATTTATCAGATAAAGCTATTATGGCTTATAGTGCGAAATATGCCTCTGCCTTTTATGGGCCTTTCAGAGATGCAGCCGGTTCAGCTCCTGCCTTTGGAGACAGGAAGACCTATCAGATGGATTACCATGGCAGAAAAGAAGCAATGAAGGAAATAGAACTTGATATAAATGAAGGTGCAGATATTATTATGGTAAAGCCTGCTCTTGCATATCTGGATATTATCCATGAAGCAGCCTCAAGATTTGACTATCCGCTGGCAGCCTATAATGTAAGCGGTGAATACTGTATGATCAAGGCGGCGGCTCAAAAGGGCTGGATTGATGAGAAAAATGCGGCTCTGGAATCCTTGACCGCAATAAAGAGAGCAGGTGCAGATATAATTATCAGCTACTTTGCAATGGATGTGGCGAAGTGGTTGAAATAACTTGATATCTAGAAATAGAAAGCAGATACAAAAACAAATACAAATACAAATAGCCAGATAATCTGCCACAGGAGAATTTGAAGATGAATAATAAAAAATCTCAAGAAGTATTTAATAAAGCCTGTAATTATATGCCTGGAGGGGTAAATAGCCCTGTACGTGCCTTCAGATCGGTAGGGATGAAGCCTCCCGTCATAAAAAGAGGGAAGGGCTCAAGGCTTTTTGACCTTGACGATAATGAATATATTGATTATGTCTGCTCCTGGGGGCCAATGATCTTAGGGCATGCACAGCCTGAAGTTATTAAAGCAATAAAGGAAGCTGCCGAAAACGGTACCAGCTTCGGGGCACCCACAGAAAATGAGTTGGTACTGGCAGAACTAATAAGTGATGCCATTCCATCCATGGAAATGCTAAGACTGGTCAGCTCGGGAACAGAGGCTGCTATGAGTGCTATACGAGTTGCCAGAGGTTATACCGGAAGGGATTTAATTGTTAAATTTGAGGGCTGCTACCACGGACACAGTGACGGACTGCTGGTAAAAGCCGGCTCGGGAGCCTTGACTGCCGGAGTGCCGGACAGTTCTGGAGTTCCTTGCGATTATTCAAAAAACACACTGGTAGCAGCATATAACGACCATGAAGGTTTACAGGAGATTTTTAAGAGATATGGTAACAAAATTGCAGCAGTTATTATTGAACCCATCGCAGCCAACATGGGGCTGGTACTTCCTGATATTGACTTTCTTAAGAAACTCCGTGAACTAACAGAAAAATATCAAGGATTATTGATTTTTGATGAAGTAATTACAGGCTTCCGAGTATCCTATGGGGGAGCGCAGGAACTGTATGGTATAAAACCCGACTTGACTGTTCTGGGAAAGATTATTGGCGGTGGAATGCCTGTTGGAGCATATGGCGGAAAAAGAGAGATAATGGAGAAGGTAGCTCCGCTTGGTCCCGTATATCAGGCAGGAACTCTGTCGGGCAATCCTGTTGCAGTAGCTGCGGGTATCAGTACACTGAAAGCCATTAAGCATAGAAAAGACTTTTACAATCGTTTGGATTGCCTGGGCAAATTACTGGAAAATGCCTATTATGAAGCGGCAGCAAAATATAATATCAATATAAGAATAAATAGGGCAGGCTCACTTTTAAGCGTATTTTTTAGCGATAAGGATGTTATTGATTATAACAGTGCAGTAAGCTCAGACCTGGACAAGTTCAGGAAATACTTTTCAGCTATGCTGGAAAAAGGTATATATATAGCTCCATCACAGTTTGAAGCGTTATTTATTTCATATGCACATAGTAAAAAGGATATTACTGAAACCAAAGCTGCTATAGAGTTAGCTTTTTCTGGTCTAGAGCCTTAACTTCTTCTTATTCAGCAGCAGAGAATTTATAATTACGCATACAGAGCTTAATGCCATTGCAGCAGAGGCAATAACAGGACTAAGTCGACCAGTTGCAGCAAAAGGAATTCCAATTGCATTATAGATTATTGCCCAAAAGAGGTTTTGTTTTATTTTTCTCATGGTCAGGCGTGAGAGCTTAAATATAAATGGAATAGAGGTCAGGTTATCGTTCAGAATAACAATGTCAGCTGTCTCAATGGCGGCATCAGTACCTGAATGGATTGATATACCGATATCTGCTGCAGCCAGTGAAGGTGCGTCGTTAATTCCATCACCAACCATTGCTACAAGATTACCTTTCTTTTTTAACGAAGAAATGACCTGTAACTTTTCTTCAGGCAGAACACCTGAAATAACTGTATTAATATTAAGCTTCGCGGCTACTTGTTTTGCAGTTTTTTCACCGTCTCCAGTAAGAAGCACCACCTGAATACCTGACTGTTGTAACTGCTTAACTACTTGATAAGAACCGGCTCTGATTTCATCAGAGAGGACTAAAACAGCACATACCGTATTATTTACTGCCATAAATACAAGGATTTTCCCATCTGAATGCAGTTCTTTTTCAGGAGAGGGGCTTAATCCATACTCCTGTATATAGGCTTTAGAACCTATCCTTGTATCAATACCGTCAACAGCTGCATATATACCCTTACCGTGGATAGCCCGGAAATCCTTTACCGGCATCTCTGCATAGTTTTCTGAGCCCATAACCGCACTACAGATAGCTTTTCCTATGGGGTGTTCTGAACCCTTCTGGGCATTGGCCGCCAAATTTAATAATCTTTCTTTTGGCAGGTTATGCGATTTCTGATTTATAACAATAAAGTCCGATAGTGTAAGCATACCGGTAGTAAGAGTCCCTGTTTTATCAAAAACCACAGTATCTATCTTATAAGCCTTTTCGAGAACATCTCCGCTTTTTATTAATATTCCGCTTTTCAGAGCTCTCGTCATACCAGACATAATTGCTGTGGGAGTAGCAAGGCCTAATGCACAGGGGCAGGATACAACAATTACTGCAACAGCATTTATTATAGGTATATCTATGAGAAATATGGAGTAATCTAAAATATAAAACCATGTAAAAAATGTAATTATTGAAACAAATAATACTGCCGGAATAAAAAAGGCACTGACTTTATCAGCTGTTTTTTGAATATTCGCTTTACTGCTTTGAGCTTCTTCGGTCACTTTAATAATTTGTGACAGTAAGGTATCACTTCCAACCCTTGTAGCTCTGATTTTTATAAAGCCATATGTGTTCAGCGAGGCTCCGGTCACTGTATCGTTAGTATTTTTTTCGACCGGAAGGCTTTCTCCGGTTAGCATTGATTCATCTACAGCCGAGCTGCCCTCAATTATTATTCCGTCTACAGGTACTTTCTCCCCTGGTCTTACCATGACAATGTCGTCAACAGATACCTCATCTATTGGAATCTGAATTTCTTCAGAGTTCCTGATAACAGTTGCCAGCTTGGGTTTCAGGGAGAGAAGGCTTTCAATAGCCATGGAGGTACTCTTTCTGGATTTTGCCTCAAGAAATTTACCCAACAGAACAAAGGTGATAATTACCGAGGAGGCTTCAAAGTATATATTTTTCATACCTGACTGTAAAAGGTTATTATCATAAAGGGAGGTATACAAACTGTAGAAGTATGCAGCGGAGGAACCAAGCACTACAAGCAAATCCATGGTTGCTTTTTTCCAACGTAGAGAATAAAAAGCGTTTTTATAAAATTTGAAGCCCACTATAAACTGAACAGGTGTTGCAAGTACCAGCTGCAGGCGCCAGTCATGGAGCAGTCTGGCCTTAAAGCGCAGATAATCAATTATATATGCAGTAGTTGATTTCTCGGCGCCTGGGAAAAAATAGTCATGGCAAAAACCTATACCACCCAGAAGCATGGCAAGCAGCATGGGAAAGGTTAAAATAGCTGATATAAGCAGAAGACGTTTTAGTTTTTGCAGCTCTGAATGTCTTTTTTTCTGATTAGTCTGATCGGATAGGCTATCACTTACTGAAAAGCCAAGTTTTTCAATGTTGTTTTTTATAAGATTAAGGTCTACCTTATCCTTATTATAGTTCAGAAAAGCTTTTTCAGCAGCATAACTGACTGTAATTTTTTCAACACCGTCTATTGAACCGACTCTTGCCTCTATGGATATTGAACATAAGGTACAGGTCATACCATATATTTTAAGCACAGCACTTTCCATTAGAACACCACCTTAAATAAAAATAATAATAAAGCGGAGTTACAAATTGCAGTATTTCTGCAATTTGTAACTCCGCCTCCGGAATATCTGGTCAACGGTAAATATTGGTTATTTGCATATAACATACAAAGTATATCTGAATACTATAATTATATTTTTAATTCTATATTTTGTCAATTACGATAGATAACATTGACATTAATGGATTGTTCGATTACTATAGAACTATGGATAAATTAAATTTGGTTAAAATTTTTAAAGCTCTATCGAGCGAGCAGAGGTATTTAATATTTGAAATGTTGTATGAGTGGCAGCAAACCGCCAGCAATGAGGATGGAAGTTTTCTATATACTGACGGTATGGAGAAATGCTTTACAAAAGCATGCTGCTGTATGCAGCTGTCAAAATCAACTATTTCGCATCATTTTAAAGAACTGGAAAATGCGGGGCTTATTTCGTGTACCCGTAACGGACAGAGCTCTGTGTGTAAGGTTAATATGGAAGCAGTTGAAGCTGTACGCAGTTTTTTGAAATAAATATTAATGAAATAAATAGCAAACAATATACATATCTGCAGGCAAAAAATTTTTATCATACAGTTCTATGGTTTTAGAACAATAGAATATATATATTGACAGCACTAAGTGTATACTATAAAAGCTACAAAGCTGTAAAAAATTTTATTATAAAAGTTCGACTGTTATAGAACAGACATTAAAATATTGTATAGGAGGACGGAGTTTCATGGGTTGGAATTTTAACCAGATGGTTCAGCTGTTTCATGATGATGATAAAGTATATTTTCTGAATCAGGGCTATTTTGGAATTGAAAGAGAATCACAGAGAATCACTCCAAAGGGAGATCTGGCTTTAACACCTCACCCGGTTGTTTTCGGTGATAAGGAGGATAATGAACGCATAACAACGGACTTTTCTGAAAGCCAGATCGAGATGATTACACCGACCTTTGAAAGTGTGGAGGAGGTTTATGATTCATTAAAAGAAATATACGCTGAAGTTGAGAAAGGGATTAGTAATGAGCTTCTCTGGCCATTAAGCATGCCTCCGAAACTACCGACCGAAGAACTGATTCCTATTGCAATTTTCAGGCAGACTAAAGAGGGCTGTGAGAAAACTGCATACAGAAACGGTCTGGCCTATCGTTACGGGAAGAAAATGCAAATGATTTCTGGTATTCATTATAATTTTTCATTTAATGAAAGAATGATCCAGGCAATATTTGAAAGGTTCGGCGGTAAAAAAAATTATATAAATTTTAAAAATGAAATGTATCTGGCAATAGTAAGAAACTTTTTACGCTATAGATGGCTGCTAATATACTTGTTTGGAGCTTCTCCGAATTTTGATGCTTCTTATAGCTCTGTTATTGAACAAGAACTTAAGATAGTTGAAAAGTGCTGCCCCGAAAGTACCGCTTTACTGTACAATTTTAATCAGAATGCCACTTCACTCAGGGTAAGCAGGTTTGGGTATTCGGATATTAATGGCGGAAGAATTAATATTTATTTTAATAACCTTGATGAGTATATAACAAAGCTCAAAAAAATGCTTAACACAGTAAGTAAAAAGTATTCAAATACAGATGAAAACATGGGTGACAAAGGTGTACAGTTGAATAGAAATATACTGCAAAAGGAGAGTGAATTTTATTCATCAATACGCTTAAAACAGAATCCTGCTCCCGGAGAAACCCAGCTAAGTGCTTTGGAGCAAAGGGGAGTCAAGTATCTAGAAGTTAGGCTCTTGGATATAAATCCCTATGAAAAACTCGGTATTACACTTCAGCAAATGCATTTTTTACAGGTACTTATGCTTTACTGCTTATTTGAAAGAAGCCCAAAGATAACTCAGTATGAATTCGAAAGGATAAACTCAAATCATCATATGACAGCACTTTTTGGAAGGATGGAAAATTTATTGCTTTATGGGGATGACCACAAGATACTGCCATTACAGGAATTTGGAAGAATTATATTTGAAAAGCTTCAAATTATTGCTGAACTAATGGATAAGGCTGACCTGGAGGGAAAGTATTCTAAAAGCGTAGCTGCTGAATATGCCAAGCTTAAGGATTTGTCCTTACTTCCATCTGAAAGAATACAAAGAGAAATGAGGGAGACAAATACCGATTTTATAAATTATGGTCTGAAATTAATCAATGAAAATACAATAAAATATTAAATCAGAAAGGTAGGTTAAGCTATGGTAAATGGTATGGTAAATGGTTATGATAGTCTGGAGCTTTCAACGCAGGTATTAATTGAGGAAGCACTAAAAAGAGGAATAAAGGTAGAGGTTTTGGACTGGAATGATAACTTTATAAGATTGATAAAAGATGATAAGGTCGAATTAATAAAGCAGGCCACAAAAACATCTGCAGATACCTATATTGCTCCTCTTATCATGGAGAATAAAGAGATTACAAAGCATATATTGAGAGAAAAAGGCATAAATGTTCCCAAAGGCATTTCAGTAAAATCTCCAGAAGAAGCTTTGTTAAATATTAATATTTTTAAAGAAAAAGACTTGGTTGTAAAGCCCAAGTCAACCAATTTTGGAAAAGGTGTGGTAATTCTTAAGCAGCTGGTATCCACTGAGGATTTGAAAAATGCAGTTAAATTTGCATTGGAATATGATGATACAGTAATGATCGAAGATTTTATTGAAGGTATGGAATACAGGTTTTTGGTTATTGATAATGAAGTTCCGGCTATACTTCATAGAGTTCCTGCCAATGTTACTGGAGACGGGCTGAAAACCATAGAGCAGCTGGTGGTTGAAAAAAACAAGGACCCCTTAAGAGGTGAGGGCTACAAAACTCCACTTGAAAAGATAAGGCTCGGTTATGTTGAAAAGGAATATCTTGCACTGCAGGGTAAAGATTTTTCATACGTTCCCCAAAGAGATGAGACGGTCTTCCTAAGGGAAAACTCCAATATCAGTACTGGGGGTGATAGTATTGACTTTACAGATGAAGTTATAGAAGAATACAAGAAATTAGCCATCAACGCTGCAAAAGCGGCCGGAGCAAAAATTTGCGGAGCAGATATTATAATCGATAATATAAAAGAAGCTCCAAATCCAAGTAATTACAGCATTATTGAGTTAAATTTCAATCCTGCTCTTCATATTCACAACTTCCCCTATAAGGGTGAAAACAGGCATGTGGAAAGATATGTGTTAAAGCTTCTAGGATTTTGAAGTAAACTACTAGCTAATAACTGAGAAAATAGCTGTTGCGTGACATGTATCGGCCAATATAGGAATAAAATATATTGATAACTCCAAGCGTACCATGAGGGGCTTTGAATGATCAATATATTTTTATCATGCAGCAGTAAGGACCATGATTACATCAAAACAGTACTCGATAATTTGACAGAATTACCTGATAAATATTGCTTGATATACTTCATGCAGCCTTATAATGTGGATACACCTATGGAACTCATTTTAAAACGGTTAAGTGAAGCAGACTTGTTTATTGTGTTTATATCAAACAGTTCTCTTGAAAGTATTTTTGTTCAGTCAGAAATAAGTGAAGCTGTAAGACTATCAAAAATTGGAGTGATAAAAGAAATTTGTTCCATTATAATTGACTCGGAGATACTCGTGGCTCAGGATTACAGAATTCCGGAATACATTTTAAGCAGCAGGATATTTTATACTCAATCTCCCTACATGGCAATAGAGCTGGTAAAAAACTTTATTTTTAGTTTTTAAGGAGAGAGAATTATGGATAATTTTAATGGCATTAATGCTGAAAATTACCTGGACAGTTATCTAGCCTATTACGATGAGAAGTCAATAAGGAATAAAAAGCGATATACCTGTCTAGTTTTACTGGACATAATAATATCAGCAATGATTCCGTTTGCTGCATTATTTATTGATGTCTTTAGTCCGGCGAAGTACATAGTGGCACTGATGGGGTCTTGTATAACCATTGTTACCGCTTTAAATACCACATTTGGTTACCACAAATTATGGATAGAATACCGTACTGTAGCTGAAGCATTAAAACATCAGAAGGATCTTTTTATTAATAACTGTAATCCCTATATTGATGACAACAAGAGAGAACTTTTGCTATTCATAGTCAATTCCATTCTGGAGAAGGAAAATAGGAACTGGAAGAGCATTGAATTAAGTCTGGTAAAGTCGGTTAAGCCCTAATATGCATAGTGGCAAGTATGATTTTCATTATATATTTTTAATTATATTTGTTTATATATTTGTCGGAGAATAGGTTTTGAAAAATATTTCTCTTTTGCAGGGATAACGTTCACCGTCAATACCAGTTATTATATAATCTCCTTTGCTAATGTAGTGCTTTCCTTCAAGCGTAACAATAAAAGGCACTTTTTCGGATTCCACGGGGTTTTGATAATTTGAAGTATCAAGTCCTGCTCTGGTAGCAGTATCCAGATCGTCAAAGCCGTCTTCCAGGCCCATCCTGTATTCGATTGCTTCAATAGGTATAGGATTTTTGATATATTTTGCCACAGTTAAGCCTCCTCATTTTTATATTATTGAACAACAGCGTATAATTTATTCAAATACGAATGTATCAATACATAATATGAGGAAGACTTGAACATTGCTATTGACAATGTATGGAAATGTAATTTATACTATTAGATGTATAAATACTATTAACAGAAAGGAGTTGTTGTATATGTCGTTAAGATTAATTGTTGAGGTGGCTCTTTGCTAATTTAATAATGGCACGGTTCATAGGATAATTTCTGTCCTTTTTGTTCCGATGCAGCTTCTTTCGAGCAACTGAATTGTGAATGCAATAATTGGAGTAATTTTGCACGCATTGGTAGCGTGTTTTTTTATTGCCTTTTTTTGATAAGGAATTCCGCAGGTGGTCGCTATCTGCGGATTTTATTGTCTAGGAAAGTATTAATTTTTTGATGTTACTCAGTATCTTAAATAAGATAAATGGCGAAATGTGGAGAAAATAAAAATACTCACCTAGACAATAAAACTTTGAATTTATGCGCGTGCCAAATTTTCCTTGTCTAGTAAGTGCAATGAAAACATTATCTGCGAGGAAAAGGCCCAGTGTGACAGGTTGCTGTCACACAGCGCAAACAAAAGTGGCTTTGCCACCTTTGTTCTGTCTGTAATATTCATTTTAAGAGATGAATGATTTTTGAGAAAAGGAAAGTAATTTTGCTCGATGTGGAATTATATTTAGCAGAGAGAAAAAAAGTTAGCATGGCCATAAGGCTATGAGGAAATTTAAACAGGTTAAATACGCGCCATGCGCGTAGATGGGAGGATAATATGGTTAAAAAGAAGAGTACCTTTGATTATATGAAAGAAATACGCGGAAGCTGGGTTATAAATCCTAGAACAAGAGTTCAGGAGAACAGCTTAAAAAACAAAAAGAAACGAAGACAGGAAGAAAAGAAATTTATAAAGGATGATTATTGATGAATATAGAAGCTTACGGATGGAATGATTTTTTTCAGAAGGAATGGAACAGCAAGGCTGCACCAGGTATGTTTCCCGGGCGTGTAACTGCTGATTTCGGGCAACAGCTGAAGGTTGTAACCGACCAGGGCGAGTGTATGGTCAACAGGCCCATTCAGAAGGGTGATAGCAGCGTTCTGCTGGCAGTTGGTGATTGGGTTGCCCTGGAAACAATACAGGGGTCGGATACTTTTATAAGATTTGTTCTCACAAGAAGAACAAAATTTTCAAGAGCAGCAGCAGGTATTGAGGTCAAGGAACAAATTGTGGCAGCTAACGCCGATACGGTTTTTCTGATTCAATCCCTGAATAAGGATTTTAATATGAAGAGATTGGAACGGTACTTGATTTCTGCATGGGACAGCGGTGCTGTGCCTGTAGTTGTACTGACAAAGGCAGACTGCTGCGATAATGTGGCTGAGAAAATGAGTTTGGTATACGGCACAGCTCCAGGCGTGGAGGTTTGTGCAATAAGCTCAGTCACCGGTCAGGGTCTCGAAGAAGTCCACAAGTATCTACAGCCCGGCAAAACAGTTGCACTGCTGGGTTCCTCGGGTGTTGGCAAGTCTACCCTGGTAAATACTCTGGCTGGAGAAGAAATTTTAAAAATCCAGTCAATACGTGAGGACGACAGCAGGGGTAGACATACTACCACACACAGGGAACTTGTACTTTTGCCGGGAGGAGGGCTTATTCTTGACACTCCAGGAATGAGAACATTATCCATATGGGATAGTGACGCAGGAATGGAAATAATGTTTGGTGACATAGAAGAACTCATTTCTCAATGTCGTTTTCATGATTGCATGCATCAAACTGAGCCAGGTTGTGCTGTAAGAGAAGCTCTTGAAACAGGAAAAATTGAAAAGCAGAGATGGGAAAGCTGGCTGAAATTACAAAAGGAGATTGCTCATATGGAAGCAAAGAAGGACGGTAAACTCAGGCTTCAGGAAAAGCAGTGGGGCCGACAGATAGCTAAATTTCAGAAAGAGATTTCAAAAGGGAGGTTTTAGCATATGGAAATTAAAATAAGAAGTGAAAAAACAGCAGATTATACAAGTATAGCGAATGTTACATACGAGGCTTTTTTAGGGTGGCATCCGGATAACCAATATGTATCGGAACCTATCCTTGTTGACTTGCTAAGGCATAATTCATGCTTTAATCCGGAATTATCACTAGTTGCCGAAACAGATAATAAAATTGTTGGTCACGCGTTGTTTTCACCATATAAATTTGTAGTCGAAGGCAGTGAAACTATGGGAGCAGTCCTGGCTCCCATATCGGTACTTCCCGAATATCAGGGAAAAGGTATAGGAGAAAAGCTGATTGAGGAAGGTCACTCTAGATTAAGGAAATTGGGATACACTTTTTCTCTATTATGTGGACATGATACTTACTATCCGCGCTTTGGATATAAGACTAAAATGTTCTCGGCAAGCGGCACAATTGTAAATTTAAACCATGAAGAATTTGACTGTGGACAATACAGTATCAGGCCTGTTTTCCAGAAGGACCTTCCATGGATAATTAAAATGTGGTATGCACGACATAAAGCAGACCCCCTAGCATTATTTCCGGGAGAAAATATCAGCGAATGGAACAATCATGGTATCGGAGCACGTGCCTCAATAATCCAAAAAGATAATAACAACATAGGATACATTAGATATAACAATAGCAACTTACGTGTGAAAGAACTGCTGGCAGATAACGAGCACGTATGTGAAATATTAAAATATCTGGCAGCCATAAAGTACGGCAAACCTAAGGGAGAGTTACATACAGTATTGTCCTACGATTGTCTGTACCCCTTAATTAAAAATGAAGAAAATATTAATATTAGCGATGAGTGCACAGCGTATACGGCGTTTATGATAAAGGTTCTTTTAAAGGATACCTTAATAGAGGAATACTGTGAAAAGGTGGAAAAGGAAGCTATAAAGCCGGGGATCGTTGTGTTCCCGCCTATGTTTGATATCGAAGATGGGAGAATTGATTAATGAATAATAATATAGAATTATTGGATGCAATTAAAAAGTACACATATAAACCGGAAGCCTTTACACCTGGTGAACAACACTTCTGGGATGACCCACATATTGCGAAAAGTATGCTGGAAGCCCACTTAAACCAGCAGCATGATGCGGCTAGTCGGAAAATATCCACTATTGACCAAACTGTTGATCACCTGATGAAGACTGGTGTACTAAAGCCCGGGATGAGGCTTCTTGATCTGGGATGCGGCCCGGGATTATATGCAAAAAGGTTTGTAGGAGCAGGTTTGGAAGTTGTTGGCTTGGATATTTCAGAAAATTCAATAGAATATGCAAGAGTTTTAGCGGACAAGGCAAATCTTCCTATTGAATTTAAATGTATGAATTTTCTCGATATGGAATATGAAAATGAATTTGATGCTGTAATTCAAGTGTATGGCGAATTAAGTACATTTTCAGGTACAGAGCTTGAAAAGCTGCTTTTAAGCATACGAAAAGCATTAAAGGATGACGGGGTGCTTATTTTCGATGTTTCTACCCGAAAGCTGAGAATGAGGAATAAAATGCAGAACAACTGGTATTACAGTTATGGCGGTTTTTGGAGACCAAACGGGCATCTTGTTCTTGAAATGGGTTTTGATTACCCTGAACAGGATTTATGGCTTGATCAATACATAATTGTTGAGGAAAGTGGTGTTAAGATATACAGGAACTGGTTTCATGACTACTCCCTTGACACAATAACGGATGTATTAAAGAAAAATGGATTTGAAGTCCGTGATGTGTGGAATGACCTCACCGGCACCAAATATAGCGAGGATGGAGACTGGATTGCAATAGTCGCGTCCCTTGGAACAGAGTTGAAATAATGTTATAATCAATTTTATTTACTATTTATTACTTTTTGTATACGCGCTCTGCGCGTAGATGGGGGCTAATATGATATTATCAGGTAAAGAAATTCAAAACAGGCTGGGAAAAGATATTTTTATTGAACCGTTCAACCGGGGCCAATTAAATCCTAATAGCTATAATTTAAAACTATATAACGAATTACTGGTGTATGAAGATGCATGTCTCGATATGAAGAAGGAACACAGGGTTAAAAAGCTTTCAATCCCTGAAGAGGGGTTGATTCTGGAACCCAACAGACTCTATCTCGGCAGGACCAAGGAATACACAAGAACAGAAAATTACGTGCCCATGCTTGAAGGCAGGTCTTCTATAGGGCGACTTGGATTGTTCATTCATGTTACTGCAGGCTTTGGTGACGTCGGATTTTCTGGCTATTGGACGCTTGAAATACATTGCATCCAGCCTGTTAAAATCTACTCTGATATAGATATATGTCAGATATACTATCATACGATTGAAGGTGATTATGAAAAGTACAATAGCGGAAAATATCAAAATAATAATGGCATTCAGCCAAGCCTTATGTATAAGGACTTTGAAAAACTTTGAAACTTAAAAAATAGATAACTGACGTTAAAAAAAAAATAACAGGTGTTTTCAAAAACATCTGTCAATACTTTATGATTATTTCACCCTAAATGGGTCAATTTTATCGCTTGATTATTTCACCCCTAGCAAGGTGATTTTTTTCGCATTTATTCCACGTTCCTCTTGGCAATGAGCCTCTTATGGC
>JAEYNI010000165.1 GCA_023412635.1 Bacillota bacterium | reverse complement strand
GAACATTTTTACAGATTTCAAGAAAATTATTCGCCTTTTAATACATTAATATTATCAAACAACAAAGTCTATTGTCAATTAAAAAAGCGAACAATTTTTTATTGGACGCTTTTAATATTCGGATAGTTTTAAATTGTTTGTTATTTAATTGATTCCTATACTTTTAAAATGTCAGCAAATATACAATAAGCGGAAGTGAAAAAATAGATAGGATTGTGGATATAAATATCCCTTCGGTAGCTGCATTATAATCCGAGTCGTATTCCAGTGCCAACGCAGAAACAATTGTTGATGCGGGCATTGCAAGCTGTAGGGTAACTATTCTTTTAACAAATACATCAAAAAAGTCACCTGTTGCTTTAAAGAACAGAAGGGCTGCGGCCGGAACGATAATCAGCTTAAAGAGTGAATAAACAAGGTATCTGGCTCTCATTACAATATCACTTAGTCCTTGTATTTTTACATTGGACAAAATCAGTCCGATAAAAATCATCGATAAATATATTGTTGTGTGTCCGAGGTTATAAAAGGAAGAGTAAAATATATCCCAAACCGAATTATAAACAGCAGTATTCTGAATGTTAAACAAGCTCTTTAATACAATCATGAGAATGCCGCCTAAAAACGCAAGTGTATTGGGGTTTATCAGATGTTTGAGATTATCTCTCCAGTTTGTGGTATTATGCCTGTTAAACAAATATATTCCCAAAGTCCAGAGTATGGCATCATTTGCAATATTATAAAATATCGCGTAGACTATTCCTTCGTCTCCGTACATAGCTTTTAGCAGGGGGTATGCCATAAATATTACATTTCCGAACATTGACTGCGCGATATAAATATTTTTTGTCTTCTCCCGTATACCCATCAATTTACAGGGCCACAGGGATATAAAGCCTCCGAGCAGAATAAATACAACCCCCAAAGCAAATATGAAGAAACCGTTTTTTAAAGTTTCACTTGTAAAAGAATAGTTACCCATTGTAGTGAAAATTAAAAACGGCATTGTAATTTTTAATATCAGGGCCGAAATGTACTTATGGGAATTTTCAGGCAGGAATTTTCCCTTCCCTGCCGCAAAACCAGTTAATCCTAAAAGGGATAGAATCAGTATTTGTCTAATTATTATTTGTACTTCGTTCATTTTTTCCTCCGAAATCAGAGCAATGTTTAGCGCATAAATCATTAAATCGTTATAAAAGTAACACATTTTAGGTTAAATAGGAAAGCATATGCGAAAGTAATAAAAAGTAATAATAAATATAGCAAAAGCGACTTAACAGCCGCTTTTACTATATTATCATACTACCTTAATATCTTATTATTTTATTCTTTCAATGTCCATAGGCATTTGATTAATTGTCATTCCAAACTCATCTCAATGATTTTTCTCAAAACCACCGCTATATCAGCTCTGGTTACCATTTCCTTAGAATCTGCTTTATCGGGCAGTAATTGATCAACTGTAATTTCCTTATCTGCCTTAAAATATTTTAAGAAATTGTTCAGGATTGCAACAAGTTCATTTCTGGACACCGCTCTGTCAGGTTTGAACAAATTTCCTCCTATCCCTGCTACAATCCCGTTTTCTGCCGCCCATGCAATATATGGCGAATAGTATTTGTCAGGAGCCACATCATTAAAGTCGGCTGCGCCAACAGGTTCTGCTCCTGCCAGCTTTCCAAGCACGGTAACCAGCATTCCTCGCGTCATAGCTCTGTCAGGTCCAAACTCGCCATTACCAAATCCGGTCATAAGTCCTCGTGCTGAAACAAACTCAATATCACTTTGGGCTGAACTATGCCATATATCACTGAATTGTATATACTGATAACCTATTGCGTATATGGACAAGTGATTTGTCACAACTTCGACTTTACCTGTGGACTTGTTGTATATACCTGTAACCTGTACTGCCTTACCTTTCTCATCAATATAGTACACAACTACAGCATTGGGGTTTTCACCCTGTTTTAAGGTATATGGAATGGAAATCCTCAGGGCTTCACCTCCAAAATCTGTTATTCGGGTATTTCCGGCCATTATTGTTATATCATACACCGGCCGGTCCCCAACTATATCTTTTATCTCTGCCGACAGGGAATGGTTTGAAGCTTTCTCCACTAGGAAGCTGATATCACGGCCTTTATTTGCAGCATATATATTGTCAATGGCCTGACTGCTTAATTTTATAGCTGCAAAGCCGGTATCAATCCTTAGACCGGCATTGGTCTCTGTTGACAGCCTTCTAAATATTCCGCTTTCTAATTCAATACAGACATTTTGTGTGCCGTCTTCCAGCTGTCCTTTTACCTCTAAAGTCACATCACTTCCGGCAGCGGAGGTTATAGCATGCTCAATTAGTTCCTTTGCATTTAGAGTTGTAAGCTTAAATCTCGCTTCACCGGTGGTTTTATTCAGGTTTAACTTAATGACAGCCGAGGTGCCGTAAACTTCAGTATTAGGTGCTGTTGGAGCTGACGTCTGGCTGCTCTGTGAGGAACCGCCTGTGACCGGATTTTGTGTTGGATTATCCGGAGGATTTTCTACAGGCTTCACCGCCAAAATTCTTCCCTCAATATTTGCATACGCCTTTGTTATTTTTACCTCGGGAAGGCTCTTTACATATTTCTCCAGAATTACATCCAGCGAATCACCTTCAATAAGGGTTTTTAACTCTTTTATTGAAGTGTAGCCATCCCCACCGTTAGCCATAAAATCATTAGTTGCCAGCTTGTACTTTGTTGTTGCATCGTTAAAGTTCAGAACAGTATTTCCAACGATAATTTTAGTGACCTTGGAACCTGCCACGGCGTTGGGATTATATTCAATCTTCATACCTGATATCTGAGGAAATTTACCTATAGGAGCCGGTGCATCCGACAGACCATGTTCAAGAATGGCCTTTAATTGTTTAGGGGTTACTTCTTTTATAACTCCATAGTTGCCGAAGGGAAGCACTGAATTTAGTGTCCCGGCTGTAATATCTCCAATTTTTATATCAGCTCTCAAGCCTCCCCCGTTTGTTATGGCCAAATCTGCTTCAAGGACATTTCTCATGGCATCTGCAACCAGATTGCCCAAAGGCATTTCAGAGTTTCTAACACCATTTGTGATTTTTCCTCCGGAAAAACTTCCTCTTTCACTGCTCAGCAACACTTCAGAGGTACCGATTTTCTGACTGAACAAAGTATTAACCAGTTCCATCATTGTTGCAGCTCTGGCTTTTACGGCAGAATCCGGTGTGATATTCTCGGTGTCTGCTTTTCGAATAAGTTTTGCGTCTTTCTGAATCACGTCTTTATTCTCATTAAGTATTAATGATATACTTCCCAGGTTTTCTTCATACTGACCCGAACCTGCAATCAACACACCCGACTCACTATCCTGTGTACTCAAATGGTCGTGCCCGTCAATAATTACATCCACATC
Organism: Bacillota bacterium; assembly: GCA_023412635.1. GTDB lineage: Bacteria > Bacillota > Clostridia > Acetivibrionales > DSM-1351 > Ruminiclostridium. The sequence continues at coordinate 3,038 of JAEYNI010000165.1, read as the reverse complement.
CCCTGCAAGCTGCTTTGCAAGTTCCTTGACATATGGTCGCGAGATATGTGTCAACCCTATAATAACATCAACGCCTTCAGTCTTCAGATTTTCTATGGCTTTCCGGGCAGATGACAAATAATCCTCAAATTCCAGGCTGGATACATTTGATGGATTTGTCATTATGGTTGTATCTGTAGTTGTTAATCCAAAGAAGCCTATTTTTATGCCGCTAACGGTCTTTATAGCCGTTGACGGCAACCACAGTGAACCATCCGCTTTATTAACAATATTGGAGGATATAATATTGAACCGGGTAGTTCCTGCTTCTGCATACTCCTTAAGCTTGCTGCTTCCGTAATTAAAATCATGATTGCCGGGAGTCATTACATCGTAGCCGGCCAAGTTCATAAGTTCAATAATGTTTGAACCCTGTGTAGTATTAGCAATAGGCAGACCATGTAGAGTGTCTCCGGCATCAACCAGTAACGCATTCGGTGTGGCTTTTTTTACAGCTGCAATTTTATCAATGCCTATCATACCCTTGTTGTTAGGATCAGGATAAACACGTCCGTGGCTGTCATTTGTATGAAGAATGTTGATAACAGTGGTAGCAGAAGCTTGTGTTATCTCCCTTCTGTCCCGAACTCTGATCCTTTTACCAAGGGTATCAACGGAACATAGACCTACAGCTGTAATTTTTTGTCCTTCATTAACAAAATCAAGCTTTACCGATGGGTTAATATAACCGTCAATAAATACTCTGACATCTCCAGAGCCATCGTTGACAGTTATGGATTCTACTATTCCGTTTGCCATTCCCACAGACCTGACGGTACCGCTAACTTTGACGAGTCTTCCCCTGTTCGAGTCTTCATTTGCGTCGGCTGTAGTTATACTCACCGGAGTTAATTGGTTAATAGTACTGTCAATTAAATCTATTTTTTCAACCGTCAGCTGTTTTTCTCCCTGATAGCCTCCTACAGTTCCTTTAACTCGTACCTTCTGCCCTACTTTGTAGTCTCCCGATACGGGGAATAGATTAATTCCGGCAGTTTCATCCTGAATATAAATACAATCGAAGAAGGCTGTTTCTTTGTCATACCCGCTTGAATTTGAAGTGACGATGCCCTCTATGATAAACTTTTCACCAACATTCGCTGACTGAACCTGCCTGATAGCTGTTATTTTCTGAGGAGCTATAGCCTGAACAATATTCTGGCATATATTATAGTTGCTGAAATTAAGCTGTGAGGAGTTGTCTATTGTTGCCTGTACTTCAAAGTTGGACATAAAGACAGTACCGGCAACAAAAATCTTTGCTCCGCTTCCCAGAGTTTCTATCGTAAGAGCAGGTATACTGCCTTTTCTTACCGGGTTATCGATACCACCCTTACCATCCTTGTCGGAGTCAAGACTCTCGGAAGTATCATGGGAGGCTACAATGGTAGTTACAGCTGTTTTATCGGCATCCTGGATATAAACCGACGCACCACTGTAGAAGCTGTATTCCTGTTCCGGCTTTACTCCCCTGTTATATTCACTATTCATATTATAGTTCTTAAAGCGGAGCCTGAAGTTTTGGGACTCGTAGTCGGTTTTGTCGATTACTTCATCATCAACTATACGAGCCTTTGCACCTATTGCTTCAAGAATTTTATTCTGTTGATAGGAAGTGTGATATTGTTCCGGATTTTTACCGTCACCATAGTCTGCCAGACCACATACTATCAAGGTTTTTCCCTCAGCTGCATAGGCTTTTATTGCTTCCAGTTCTTCAGCCGAATATTCGCCCAGAGCTCCAATATTTGTTTTTCTGTTTGGAGGAGTCAAAATAAGCCCTGACAAGGTTGAGAGCTTTTCAGAAGTAATACCATCCTTGATTTCTATCAGACGTACATCATATTCCTCGGCAAGCTTTGCAAAGTTTGTCATGCTGTTGGCATAGTTTCCTGCAACATATTCATTAAGATGCGAGGCATCTATCCCAAGATTTATCAGTTTGGAGGCATCCCTTACATCCAGATTAATTGCTTCGGTATATATTTTAGTTATGCCATTCAGTGTCGCTGCTACCTCCACCTGGATTGTATATACTCCGGAGGCAGCGGGGGTATAGGGAACAGTATCTTTAAGTGTTCCCAGGGAGCTAAGGGGCTGTTCCTCCTTCCCCGTTGCAATTACACTGTCACCGATTTTATATGTGATGGAATCAATCTTGATAGCTGAAGACTCATTATTGAATATTTCGGCGGATAACTCCAGCGTTTCACCTGCTATAGGCATGGATACATTCGAAGTAAACGAAGAAATACCAACCTTTTCAACATTTCCCACCCATACCGGAGCTGTTACGGCAATGTCTCCGTCTTCTTCAACTACCTTTATATAATAATAGCCTTTGGAGGGGTTATCTATTTTAACGGAATAAACAGCGTTATTTGATTCAAATGTCTGAACATTACTCTCTTTTCCGCCATTTGTTATCAGGGACACCGTGCCTATATAATCAGAAGTATCCGAATCGGATAAATCAACATTAATGTTCAGCTGCGGGGTATCAATAGGCAGGATTGTTCCCATGGGCTGGTTGTTTGCAGTATATTTTATCCTTAAATTTGAATCTTCAGTGGCATATACCTGCATATTTTTTAATGCATCATATATGCCAGCCCTTGAAAAGTTGTCGGTGACAATAGCTGTTCTTCCGGTATTTGCAGTGCCCCACAGGCCCTTATGATTGTCCTGGTTGTTTGTCGGTGCAAGATGCCAGCCCTTGTCAAGAGCTTTATTGTAGTAATCATAAGATGGAAAGTAGCCTCCCGAGCCGATTGCACCTTCACCATTTCCAACCTCGATTAAAGAAATCTGTTTATCTATTGCTTCGTCGTAATCTGAAAAATTATTGAAATCTCCGAAAGTCTTTCCAGGGTGATTAAATTGTGATATTGACTGTGGGATTTCTTTTAGAAGCTTATAATAGTTCTTCATCCCTTCGAAGCTGGATGTATATTGGGGATTGTTTCTGCTTACAAAACCATTGGTATTAAAGGTGTTGA